>NZ_JBCODG010000027.1:35866-62845 GCF_040928965.1 Bacteroides sp. 2201st1_D9_2201SCRN_220225
GAGAGGGATGCTTTCCGCTGTTCGCCGCCGATTTCCTCTTTAATGCTTTTCAGCAGGCGGCATTGCATGGGGCGGGCCTCCATAAGCCTGAGCAGCCCGGCATACGTTCCGAGAATCTGCAGTTTCTTGCCGTACACGGCTTGTATCTTGGTAATCTTTCCGGTAAAGGCAAACCCGGCAACGACAAAGAGCGTCCAGATTACTCCCCACATACTTGCCGGCAGGTAACCGGCAACGACCAAAAGCAAACATACACCGTTGATACCCGTAACGGTTGCCGGCAGCACACGCAAGAGTCTGCTCTTGCGAAATATCCCGGGACTTGCCGCCCATGCTTTCAACTCGGTTTCATCGGCTGCCTTGCCTTTATGCAGCAGGCCGAGGATACGGAACCGCTGGCGGAATTTCAGTTCGGGAGCAAGTTCGCGTACGGCAGCCTGGCGCTCCAGTATATTCTCCTTCTTTGTAAGATGCTGCCCCAGCCAGTCGGCCAGCAAGCGTCTCCCCGGTTCGGTACAGGTACGGTTGATGTATTGGAACAGCGAATGCGTGCCGAATACGTCCAGGTCGTAAGCATACAGATGTGCAGGGTCTGCAAATTCCTCGCCGCCGTCGAAGCAGGATGTGTCATAGTCCAGCGCAGCCAGTTCCTGCCGGTTGACCTCTGCCTTCTTTTCCAGATAATCTTTGCAGTGGAACAGGCGGTTGTGGTATTTTATCAGGAGAATGAACGGCAGCAGGGTGACAAGTGCAATGCCCGTAAGCACTGCCCAACTTTCCGTCCGGAAATAGATAATCCCCGCAATTCCTGCCACGAACAGCAGCAGCCGCAGTGTGCTGATGCGATAAATCTGTTGCTGTACTTTATTCAATTCGCATCGGGCTTCATCCTCAATACGCCGGTAGACCGATTTTATATTTTCAATGCTTTCCATTTTGTTTCCATGCTTTAGAGAACGACAAAGATAACGAAATATATGTTTTTTCCCCTAAGGATATGCGAAATACCGGCTGGCGGTATTCGAAGTACCGCGGGTTGGTAGCTCTCCTACCACGGTTTGGTAGGAGAGCTACCGCTGCTTGGTACGGGAGCTACCAACGGTTGGTACGGCGTGTACCAGCAGGAGGTACATTGTTGGTACTTGCATCTTGCTTGTAATCAGCAGCGTATCTTGCTTGTTGCGGCAAGGTGGCTTCGGGCTTCCGTACCATAGGTTTCCGTTCGCGGCGATGGCGGCATGCAAGGCCGATGATAGGTATATGCAAATGATTTTGTGGGAAATATGATGTTTTTTCTCTTCTATATTTGCTGAATATCAATAAAAAATGTACCTTTCGCCTGAGTATGCAAAGTTTCAAAAAGAAAGGATAGCGATATGAAAAGAGGTTGGGTGTTAGGGCTATTGGCATTATTGGTCTTGCCATGTTCGGCACAGCAGATAATGTATTCCAATTTGAAAGAGTTGGTGGAAGGGCGTGGAGATACGGTCACCATACTGAAAGTGGAGAAGCGTTCCAAGAATCAGATTTATCTGATGGGGGGAGCGGATTACCGTATAGAAGCGAAGGACAATTCCGGTCTTTGCAGATATTTGAAGTCTCGCTGTTATGCGGTGCGGATGGATACGTCGCTATATGTAAATTGTAAGAAAATGCGTTATAAACGCTACCGCTTTGGCGGCTGGTATGCACCTGCCATGTGGGTGAAAGGCAGGATTTATTTCTGTGCGCAACCTGTGGGGCAGGCTGCCGCAAGTACGGCAACTCCGCCCGATGCAACCAAGCTGGGCGGTGAAGTGGGAGATGCCATCAATGCCTCGGGGCTGGTCTTTGCGCGCGTGTATTATGAGTTGAATCCGGAAACGGGACGCTCGGAGTTTGTGGGCAGGGAGAAGATGCTGGAACTGCTGGCGGATTATCCGGAGCTGAAAGAGGCTTTTGAAAAAGAAACGAGCGAATCGGCAGAGGTTGTCGGAAAATACCTGCGTCAGTTGGCGGGTAAGCCGGGTGTTGAATAGAGTAGGGCAAATGTGGAGTAGCTATCGGTTGGGTGGATTTGCATAAAGAGTGTCTGCTTGTGTTGCGGATAATTATTTTATTTATATATTTGCGGTTATTATATTTATTATAAATGTAAAAAAGAATGCCTATGGTATAAAGACAAATTAGGAAATAGACATATATAAGAGAGCGTTAGCTTTTATTCCTGTACTTCAGAATCTGGAAAATTCAAATACACTGAGAATATAAAGTTGTAACGCCCGCGTCTCTCTACGACGTGGGCTTAACTTTATTCAGTGTATAGGTATTCCAGAACCTTGAAGTACAATAAAGTTTGGTTCCACGTCGCTTTTGTATCCCTGTCTCAAAAGAGATTGAAAAACACATTGTTATACTTTGGAACCGGGTATATCTTAAATAAACATTTATAGATATGAAAATGAGATTATTTTGGTTACCCTGTTTGATGTTCTTGTTCGGGACGTTTTGTGCAAGTTGCGGAAGCGATGATAATGAACCTACTGATGAGCCGGGAGCTGGGGGAACGGAAGTGAAAGGGGACTATACGGCAACAACGGCAGTGAAGACGGCGGTGTTGAAATACAACTTAAAATGGAGCAGTGCCGAAATACCTGTTTACTATGAAGATTTTAATCGAAAGTATGGACTGTATCTCTCGCGTGGGTGTCTTGGTGTACTTTCTTTTATACGTCAAAGTGGGGTATGGAATAGTACGTTTTCTTCTTATAATGCCTTTGAGGTGCAATCCTATAATGGTTTATATGTAATGATAGAAGATGTAGGGAAAGTAAATAGCTTACCGGAAGTAATAAAAAAGTTGATTCTACCAGATGACAATAGATATTATGTCAAAGATTTTCCGGTGGCTCAGCCTAATCATGGTTATGCTGTAGCTTTCAAGACAGAGAATGATGAAGTGAAGTATCTTCGTATTCTGATTACAGATTATACTTTGGATCATAACGGCACTGTAGCTGCCCTCACCGTTCAATATCAACTTTATTAAAATGGTCTGTTTGTATTTCTCTGAGCTATATTAAGTTACTTTTCTTATTATGCAAAAAAAGTGGATTCATTGCCTTTGTTTATTTTTGAATAGCAGATGAGTGGACCAGACAGTATTTCAAGTAATACGATAAGGAGTCTCTATTGACTAAATGATAAAATTCCCGGTATTCTATTGCGAATATCGGGAATTATTTTTATATTGCGGCAGATACGAGCCAGTGTATTCTGACAATTTGTAACTATTCACCTTATATACTATGGAGATAACTTTAAGCAAAACACTGCCCCCTTATCCCACCTTCGTAGAAGGTATCCGGCGGGCGCCCGACCGCGGCTACACTCTTGACGCGGCACAAACCGCTACGGCATTGAAGAATGCCCTGCGCTACATCCCTACAGAACTGCACGAAACACTCGCTCCGGAGTTTATGGAAGAACTCCGTACGCGCGGACGCATTTACGGCTACCGCTACCGTCCGCAAGGCGACCTCAAGGCAAAGCCCATCGACGAATACAAAGGACGCTGCATCGAGGGCAAGGCCTTTCAGGTGATGATAGACAATAATCTTTGTTTCGACATAGCCCTTTACCCTTACGAACTTGTCACTTACGGCGAGACGGGGCAGGTGTGCCAGAACTGGATGCAGTATCGCCTGATAAAACAATACCTCGAAGTCCTTACCGATGACCAGACGCTCGTTATCGAAAGCGGGCATCCGCTGGGACTCTTCAAGTCGAAACCCGAAGCGCCGCGCGTCATTATTACGAATGCAATGATGGTAGGGCTGTATGATAATCAGCAGGACTGGCATACAGCCATGCAGATGGGTGTAGCCAATTACGGTCAGATGACTGCCGGCGGGTGGATGTATATCGGGCCGCAGGGCATTGTGCACGGCACTTTCAACACCCTTTTGAATGCCGGACGGCTGAAGCTCGGCATCCCTCAGGACGGTGACCTGCGCGGACGGCTTTTCGTCTCTTCCGGCCTGGGCGGTATGAGCGGCGCCCAGCCCAAAGCTGCCGAGATGTCCGGTGCGGCGGCTGTCATAGCCGAAGTGGATGCCTCGCGTATCGAAACCCGCCACCGTCAAGGCTGGGTGGGACACGTAACGGATTCGCTGCCGCAAGCCTTTGCGCTGGCTAAAGAGGCCATGGACAGTCACACTCCGATTTCCATCGCCTATCACGGCAATGTGGTAGACCTTTTGGAATATGCCGTAAAGGAACAGATACATATAGACCTGCTTTCCGACCAGACATCCTGCCATGCGGCATACGACGGCGGCTACTGCCCCGTGGGACTGACTTTCGAGGAGCGTACCCGGATGCTGCATGAGAATCCTGCCGAATTCCGCCGTAAGGTGGATGCCACGTTGAAGCGCCACTTCCTTGCCATAAAAGAGCTTGTCGGCCGGGGCACGTACTTCTTCGATTACGGCAACTCTTTCATGAAAGCCGTTTATGATGCCGGCGTTCCCGAAATAGCGCGCAACGGCAGCGACAAGAACGGTTTCATCTTCCCCAGCTACGTGGAAGACATTATGGGGCCGGAACTCTTCGATTACGGCTACGGGCCTTTCCGTTGGGTATGTCTTAGCGGCAAGCATGAGGACCTGGTAAAGACCGACCGTGCCGCCATGGAGTGCATCGACCCTACCCGCCGCGGACAGGATTTGGATAATTATAACTGGATACGCGATGCCGAGAAGAACAACCTGGTGGTAGGCACGCAGGCGCGCATCCTTTATCAGGATGCCGAGGGACGCATGAAGATTGCCTTGCGCTTCAACGAAATGGTGCGCCGCGGCGAAGTAGGTCCCATTATGCTGGGACGCGACCATCACGATGTCAGCGGTACGGACTCTCCTTTCCGCGAGACATCCAACATCAAGGACGGCAGCAACGTAATGGCGGACATGGCGGTGCAATGCTTTGCCGGTAACTGCGCGCGGGGCATGAGCCTTGTGGCGTTGCACAACGGCGGCGGAGTAGGTATCGGCAAGGCCGTTAACGGCGGCTTCGGCATGGTGTGCGACGGTTCCGAACGGGTGGACGAAATCTTGCGCTCTGCCATGCTTTGGGATGTGATGGGCGGTGTGGCACGCCGTTCGTGGGCACGAAATGCACATGCCATGGAGACCAGCGAAGAGTTTAACCGCACCCATGCGGAAGGCTATCACATCACGATGCCTTACGTGGCGGATGAAGAACTGATTGATAAATATATAAAATAATAGTAACAGGCTTATTTATAGAGGAGATAAGGACATAAGAGTATTCTTTTTTCAGACAGAAGAACCAAAGAACATAAAGGATATTCAGAATATAAGAGAACCAAAGAACAAATGCGCAAAAATATATAAGGTTAAGAGGATAAACTCAACTGTGATGTCCGGCAGGTATCCGCCTGCATAGTTTATGTCCTTTGGTTCTTCTGTCTGAAAAAATAATAGGTCTGTCCGGAGATAATATCAAAGAAAAATACCGTCTCCTCTGTAGTAAGCTCCAAAAACATAACCGTTATGAACCGAATCGTAGAATGTGTCCCCAATTTCAGCGAGGGACGTGACTTGCAGAAAATAGACCGTATTGTAGCCCCTTTCCGTGGCAAACAAGGTGTGAAGTTGCTGGATTACAGTAACGATGAAGACCACAACCGGCTGGTGGTTACCGTAGTGGGCGAGCCCGAACCGCTCCGCGATGCCGTGCTCGAAGCCATCGGCGTGGCCGTACAGCTCATCGATCTGAACAAACACCAGGGGCAGCATCCCCGTATGGGCGCTGTGGACGTTGTTCCTTTTATCCCAATCAAGAATGTGACCATGGAAGAGACCATTGCGCTCTCTAAGGAAGTGGGTGCGGAAGTGGCAAAACGTTATAACCTGCCTGTATTCCTCTACGAGAAATCCGCTTCGGCACCTCACCGCGAGAACCTTGCGGCTGTCCGTAAAGGAGAGTTCGAGGGCATGGTGGAGAAGATAAAGCTTCCCGAATGGCAACCCGATTTCGGTCCCGCCGAACGTCATCCTACCGCAGGTACGGTGGCAGTGGGAGCACGCATGCCGTTGGTAGCCTATAACATCAACCTCAATACGCCGAGTCTGGAGATTGCGCACGACATTGCCAAAAAGATACGTTTCATCGGCGGCGGACTGCGCTACTGTAAGGCTATGGGCGTGGAACTGAAAGACCGGGGGATTACCCAGGTATCCATCAACATGACCGACTATACCCGCACGGCGCTTTACCGTGCCTTCGAACTGGTACGCATCGAAGCGCGCCGCTACGGTGTTAGCATCGTGGGCAGTGAGATTATAGGCCTCGTACCTATGGAAGCGCTGATTGATACGGCTTCCTATTACCTCGGACTGGAGAACTTCTCGATGCAGCAGGTGCTGGAAGCCCGGATAATGGAATGAGTGCAGGAATACGCAGACTGCGCGAGTAACTGGAAGAAAATGAAACAGAAACAGCTATGACAGAAAATCTGATAATCTTCAATGCCCGTGTCGTAACTCCCGTCGGCTTTTCCGCCCGCCGCGGCAGGGAAATGGAAGAACTTTGCATCATCGATGACGCTACGGTGGAAGTTACCGGAGGCGTCATCACTTACGTAGGCCCTAACCGTGGCGAGGAGCGCGACGGCTATTATCAGCGCTACTGGCATTACAACGCCCGCGGCAAGTGCCTTTTGCCCGGCTTTGTCGATTCGCATACGCACTTCGTGTTTGGCGGGGAACGTGCCGAGGAATTCTCCTGGCGGTTGAAAGGCGAGAGCTATATGTCCATTATGGAGCGTGGTGGCGGCATTGTCAGTACGGTGAAAGCTACGCGTGAGTGCAACTTTATCCAACTGCGCGCCAAGGCAGAGGGCTTCTTGAAGCAAATGAGCACTATGGGAGTTACCACCGTCGAGGGCAAGAGCGGCTACGGCCTGGACAAGGAAACCGAGTTGCTGCAACTCCGCGTGATGCGCAGTCTGAACAATGACGAGCACAAGCGTGTGGACATCGTTCCAACGTTTCTGGGCGCGCACGCAGTGCCTCAGGAATACAATGGACGCACGGACGATTACGTGGATTTCATTATCCGTGAAGTCATGCCCGCCGTTGTTCAAAACCGGCTGGCAGAGTTTTGCGATGTCTTTTGCGAGCAAGGCGTGTTCTCTATCGGACAGTCCCGCCGCTTGCTGACCGCCGCCCGTGAAATGGGACTGGCACTGAAACTCCACGCCGATGAAATCGTACCGCTGGGCGGTGCGGGGCTGGCTGCGGAACTCTCCGCCGTCTCCGCCGACCACTTGCTGCATGCTTCCGATGCCGACATCCGTGCCATGGCGGATAAAGGCGTGGTTGCCACATTGCTCCCTCTTACCGCCTTTGCCCTGAAAGAGCCGTATGCCCGCGGGCGCGAGATGATTGATGCGGGCTGTGCCGTAGCATTGGCCACCGACCTCAACCCCGGCAGTTGTTTCTCCGGTTCTATCCCGCTGACCTTTGCGCTGGCATGTATCTATATGAAGATGAGTATCGAAGAAGCCATAACCGCCCTCACACTGAATGGAGCCGCCGCTTTGAACCGGGCCGACAGCATCGGCAGTATCGAGGTGGGAAAGAAAGGAGACTTTGTGGTGCTGAACACGGACAATTACCATTTCCTGCCCTATTACGTGGGGATGAACTGTGTACACACCACGGTGAAGGAAGGCGTGCTTTATCCGGTGCTTTGAAACAGAAAACTAATACTTTATACTTTATATTTAATACTTAAATCCCATGTTAGTCGATTTAACAGTCAAAGAGTTTTTGAATAAAGTGGCGGGCAGCGATCCCGTCCCCGGCGGCGGAAGCATCGCCGCATTGAATGGAGCCGTCGCTTCGGCTTTGGCGGCAATGGTTGCCAACCTCACTATCGGCAAGAAAGGCTATGAGGAGCATGAAGAACTGATGAAACATATCTCCGAAGTGGCTTTGCAAGTGAAAGATACCTTCATCGGCGACATAGACCGCGACTCCGAGGCCTACGACAGCGTATTTGCCTGCTTCAAGATGCCGAAGGCCACCGATGAGGAAAAGGCCGCCCGCAGCGCAGCCATTCAGGAAGCTACGAAGTTTGCCGCACTTGTGCCTATGCAGGTGGCGCGCAATGCCTTCGAACTGATGACCGTCATTATGGACGTAGCCCGCCTGGGCAACTGCAATGCCGTAACCGATGCCTGCGTGGCAATGATGTCGGCCCGCTCTGCCGTGTTGGGAGCCTTGATGAATGTGCGCATTAACCTCGGTTCGCTGAAGGATAAGGAGTTCGTTGCCAAACTGCAAGCCGAAGCCGATGAACTGGAACGCCTTGCCTGCGCCAAAGAAAAAGAATTGTTGGACGAAATCAATGAGGAGCTCAAAGTATGAAGAATGTCTATTATGTCGGTTCGGGCGAGCTGACTTTCGAACTTATCGAACGCATCATTAACGAGAACCTGAAACTTGAGCTGGCTCCCGAAGCTAAGGAACGCATACAGAAATGTCGCGACTATCTGGATAAGAAAACCGTTGAATCGGCAGAGCCTTTGTATGGAATAACTACCGGGTTCGGCTCGTTGTGTAGTAAGAATATATCGCAAGACGAAGTGGGCATCTTGCAGGAGAACCTTATCAAGAGCCATGCTTGCAGCGTGGGCGAGGAGATACGTCCGGTCATCATCAAGCTGATGATGCTGCTCAAGGCACATGCGCTTTCTTTGGGGCATAGCGGTGTGCAGGTGATTACCGTACAGCGCATCCTCGACTTTTTCAATAACGATGTGATGCCTATCGTCTACGACCGCGGTTCGCTCGGAGCATCGGGCGACCTTGCGCCGCTTGCCAATCTTTTCCTGCCGCTTATCGGTGTGGGCGATGTATATTATAAAGGTAAGAAGCGCGAGGCAATCAGCGTACTCGACGAGTTCGGCTGGGAGCCCGTCAAGCTGATGAGCAAGGAAGGACTTGCTTTGTTGAACGGTACGCAGTTTATGAGCGCCAACGGTGTCTTTGCCATCCTCAAAGCCTTCCGCCTCTCCAAGAAAGCCGATTTGATAGCAGCCCTTTCGTTGGAAGCCTTTGACGGCCGTATCGACCCCTTCATGGATTGTATCCAGCAAATCCGTCCCCACAAAGGACAAATCGAGACAGGCGAGAACGTTCGCAAGCTGTTGGAAGGCAGCGAACTCATTGCCCGTCCCGGCAAGCATGTGCAGGACCCGTACTCTTTCCGCTGTGTTCCGCAGGTGCACGGCGCCACGAAGGATGCCATCAGGTATGTGTCTTCGGTACTGCTGACCGAAATCAATTCCGTAACGGACAATCCTACTATCTTCCCCGATGAAGACCGCATCATTTCGGGTGGAAACTTCCACGGGCAGCCGTTGGCTATTTCGTACGACTTTCTGGGCATCGCCCTTGCCGAGTTGGGTAATATCTCCGAACGCCGCATTGCCCAGCTCATCATGGGGTTGCGCGGACTGCCGGAGTTCCTGGTTGCCAATCCCGGTCTGAATTCGGGCTTCATGATTCCCCAATATGCCGCCGCTTCCATGGTGAGCCAGAACAAGATGTACTGTTATGCCGCCAGCAGCGATTCCATCGTATCCAGCAACGGACAGGAAGACCATGTGAGTATGGGCGCCAATGCCGCAACAAAACTGTTCCGCATCATGGACAATCTGGAACATATCCTTGCCATTGAATTGATGAATGCCGCGCAAGGTATCGACTTCCGCCGTCCGCAAAAGACTTCGCCCATTCTGGAACGTTTCCTGTGCGAATACCGCAAGGAAGTTCCCTTTGTGAAGGACGATATTGTAATGTACAAGGAAATCCATAAGACAGTGGCATTCCTCAGCCGCACCAAATTTGATTATTAGGATATTTCTCCTTGTATATCTGTTATATCCCTAATTTTTATTAACCATTTGAGAAAAGAAAGAAAACTTAATTGCTTAATTAAGTTTTCTTTCTATATTTGCTTGTTTTTATTTTGAAAAATGGATAAAAAGAGTTTTTGAATTTTAAAAGAAAGAGAAATGAGCGAATATACCAAGCATCTTGTCCCCCGTCCGGAACTGAGAGAGCGAATAATTGATACTGCGGTGGAAGCTTTTTCTGCGCACGGTATCAAGAGTATTACAATGGATGATATTGCCACTTCACTGGGCATTTCCAAACGTACCCTTTATGAAGTCTTTTCGGATAAGGAAACTTTGTTGGAAGAGTGCATACTGAAAGGTCAGAAGGAAGGGGATGAATTTTTGAAGAATGTACTTGCCACATCCGGAAATGTATTGGAAGTCCTGCTGAAATGCTATCAGCGCAGCATCGAACAGTTCCATGCCACCAATAAGAAATTCTTTGAAGACATCAAGAAGTATCCCAAAGCCTATGCGCTGATGACGAACCGTCATAACCAGGATTCGGAAGAAACGGTAAACTTCTTTAAGGAAGGTGTGAAGCAGGGCATTTTCCGTGATGATGTAAACTTTGCCATTATCAATCTGTTGGTAAGGGAGCAGATAGACGTGTTGATGAATACGGACATCTGCAAAGAGTATTCCTTCCTTGAAGTCTATGAGTCTATAATGTTCACTTTTCTGCGCGGAATCTCTACGGAACAGGGGGCGCACGAACTGGAAGCGTTTATCCGGGAATACCGTAAAAAGGTTGTGCCTGCAGACAATGACACGGAAACCAAATAGAATAACAATTAATAGTTTATGAAGATGCAGAGATTTTTTGAGGGTAAAAAATGGCTGTTGCTTATTGCCATAGTCTTGGCAGGCAGCCATGCACGGGCGCAAGGGACGAGGGATACCCTGATCTTGAACCTTGACAAAGCCTTGGAGATTGCTTTGAGCGACAATCCCACCATTAAAGTGGCGGAAGAGGAGATTGCCCTCAAGAAAGTGAGTCGTAAGGAAACTTGGCAGAACTTGTTGCCCGAGGCAAGTATTACGGGAAGTATGAGCCATACCATCACGGCTCCGCAGTTCAGTATCGGCGACCAAATCGTGAAAATGGGGCAGGACAAGGCGAATACCGCTGCGGGAACATTGAATATCAGTTTACCATTGTTTGCCCCTTCCGTCTATCGTGCCATGTCGATGACGAAGACGGATATAGAGCTGGCAGTGGAGAAGTCGCGGGCTTCCAAACTGGATTTGGTGAACCAGGTGACCAAAGCCTACTATCAGCTGATGCTGTCGCAGGACTCATACGAAGTTTTGCAGAAAAGCTATGAACTGGCGGAAGAGAACTATAATATTGTCAATGCCAAATATCAGCAGGGAGCGGTAAGCGAATTCGATAAAATCACCGCCGAAGTGCAGATGCGTAGCGTGAAGCCGAGTGTCATTTCCGCCGGAAATGCCGTTACGCTTTCCAAACTGCAACTTAAGGTGCTGATGGGCGTTACCGCCGATGTGGAGATTAAGATTGACGACAGTTTGGCGGCCTATGAAAGCATCGTGTTTGCCAATCAGTTGGAGAATGACGCTCACGAAGGTTTGGTGAACAATACTACCATGAAGCAATTGGAGTTAAATCGTCTGATGCTTCAGAAGAATATCAAGTCCTTGCGCACCAACTTTATGCCGACGATAGGATTGGGGTATTCTTATCAGTACCAGTCCATGAACAACGACAGTTGGAACATCTTCGATTACCATTACAGCGGCAGCTCTTCGCTGGTATTCAATCTGACTATTCCTTTATATAAGGCAAGCAACTTTACGAAACTGAAATCCAACCGCATCCAGATGCGCCAGTTGGACCAGAACCGTATCGATACGGAACGTAAGCTGAACATGCAGATTACAAGCTACCAGGATAATATGGCAGCCAGCTCGGAGCAGGTATCCAGTAACAAGGAGAATGTGATGCAGGCCGAAAAGGCGGTGCAGATTGCCGGCAAGCGTTATGAAGTGGGCAAGGGTACGGTACTCGAACTGAATACTTCGCAGGTTCAGCTCACCGAGGCGGAGCTTACTTACAACCAATCCATATATGACTACCTGGTAGCTAAGGCCGACCTTGACCAGGTATTGGGAAGAGACTATATCATCAGTAATCAGAAATAAAACAAGAACAACGATATGAAGAAACGTTTTCAATTGATTGCCCTGCTTGCAGTAGCACTGTTGGGCGCTTGCAGCGGTGGAAAAGACAAAGTTGCCGTTGAGCAGGTGGACGAAAAGCCGAGAGTGAAGCTGGCGGATGTAAAAGCACGTCCGGTAGAACAGATTCATGAGTACACAGCTACCGTAGAAGCAGAGGTAAAGAACAACATAGCTCCTTCCTCTCCGGTACGCATCGACAGGATATTGGTGGAAGTGGGCGACCGCGTGTCCAAAGGTCAGAAGCTGGTCAGCATGGATGAGGCGAACCTGAAACAGACAAAGTTCCAGTTGGACAATCAGGAGATTGAGTTCAAGCGTATGGACGAACTGTATAAAGTGGGCGGTGCATCCAAATCGGAGTGGGATGCAACCAAGATGGCGCTGGACATAAAAGAAACGGCCTACCGCAATCTGCTGGAGAATACCGCGTTGCTCAGCCCGATAAACGGGGTTGTAACTGCCCGAAACTATGACAGCGGCGATATGTACAGCGGCGGCGAACCCGTGCTGGTGGTGGAGCAGATTATGCCGGTGAAACTGCTTATCAATGTTTCCGAAACTTACTTCACCCAAGTGAAGAAAGGCGCTCCGGTAGCCGTGAAGCTGGATGTTTACGGAGACGAACTCTTTGAAGGCTATATCAGTCTGGTGTATCCTACAGTAGACCCGAACACCCGTACTTTTCCGGTAGAGATTAAACTCGCCAATAAAGACCGGAGGGTACGTCCCGGAATGTTTGCCCGCGCCACGCTTAACTTCGGAACCAAAAACAATGTGGTTGTACCCGATTTGGCCATCGTGAAGCAATCCGGTTCCGGCGACCGTTATGTATATGTGTACAAGGACGGTAAGGTTACCTATAATAAGGTAGAGCTCGGACGTCGCATGGGGGCCGAATACGAGCTGATTTCCGGTGTGCCCGACAACTCCCGGGTGGTTATAGCCGGACAAACCAAACTGGTGAACGGAATGGAAGTAGAAATAGCGGTTAGCGATTAGTGATTAGTGATTAGTGGTTTGCCGGTAAATAAGTTGCTAATCTCTAAACACTAAACACCAAACGTTAATCACTAATCCCTAATCATTAAACGCTAATCCCTAATCCCTAATAATATGAGTTTATATGAAGGTGCGGTTAAGAAACCGATTATGACTTCGCTCTGCTTCCTGGCAGTGGTGATATTTGGTCTGTTCTCGTTGTCCAAGTTGCCTATTGATTTGTATCCGGACATTGATACGAATACGATTATGGTGATGACAGCCTATCCGGGAGCAAGTGCTTCGGATATCGAGAACAACGTGACCCGTCCGTTGGAGAATGTTTTGAACTCAGTCAGCGATTTGAAGCACATCACTTCCCGTTCTTCGGAGAATATGTCGCTGATTACGCTGGAGTTTGAGTTCGGTAATGATATTGACGTACTGACAAACGATGTGCGCGACAAGTTGGATATGGTTAGTTCCGAACTGCCCGATGATGTGGAGAATCCTATCATCTTCAAGTTCAGTACGGATATGATTCCTATCGTGCTGTTGTCCGTACAGGCAAATGAAAGCCAGTCGGCGCTTTACAAGATACTGGACGACCGTGTGGTAAACCCTCTGGCGCGTATTCCCGGTGTGGGTACGGTGTCTATCAGCGGTGCGCCGCAGCGTGAAATCCAGGTGTACTGCGACCCCTATAAGCTGGAGGCGTACAACTTGAGTATCGAAACAATCAGTTCCATTATCGGTGCGGAGAACAAGAACATACCGGGCGGTAATTTCGACATCGGCAATGAGACTTATTCCTTGCGTGTGGAGGGTGAGTTTGACGACTCCCGTGAACTGGCGGATGTGGTGGTGGGCACCTATAACGGTGCTACCGTTTACCTGCGCGACGTAGCCCGGATTGTGGATACCGTGGAGGAACGTGCGCAGGAAACCTATAACAACGGTGTGCAGGGTGCGATGATTGTGGTTCAGAAACAGTCGGGCGCCAATTCGGTGGAGATTTCCAGGAAAGTACAGGAGGCGTTGCCCCGTCTGCAGAAGAACCTGCCGAGCGATGTGAAGTTGGGCGTCATTGTGGATACGTCCGAAAACATCCTGAACACTATCGACAGTTTGACGGAGACGGTGATGTACGCCCTGCTGTTCGTCGTGATTGTGGTATTCCTGTTCCTGGGACGCTGGCGGGCTACATTGATTATCTGTATTACGATTCCGCTTTCTCTGATTGCTTCGTTCATATACCTGGCAATATCGGGGAATACGATTAATATCATTTCGCTTTCGTCACTCTCCATAGCCATCGGTATGGTGGTGGACGACGCCATTGTGGTGTTGGAGAATGTCACGACACACATCGAGCGCGGTTCCGACCCGAAGCAGGCAGCAGTTCACGGAACGAACGAGGTGGCTATTTCCGTAGTGGCTTCTACGCTGACGATGATTGCCGTATTCTTCCCGCTGACCATGGTAACCGGTATGTCCGGCGTGCTGTTCAAGCAGTTGGGCTGGATGATGTGCGCCATTATGTTTGTATCCACCGTTTCGGCTTTGACGCTGACGCCGATGCTCTGTTCGCAACTGCTCCGCTTGCAGCGTAAACAGTCCAAGATGTTCCGGATATTCTTCGGGCCGATAGAGCACACATTGGACGGTTTGGACAACTGGTATGCACGTATGCTCAACTGGGCGGTGCGTCATCGTATGGTCGTGCTTGTCGGTTGTGTGATATTCTTTATTCTGAGCCTGTTCTGTGCAAAGACCATTGGTACGGAGTTCTTCCCGGCGCAGGACAATGCCCGTATTGCCGTACAGTTGGAGTTGCCTATCGGTACGCGTAAAGAAGTGGCGCAGGAGGTTTCGCAGAAACTTACCAATCAGTGGCTGCAGAAGTATAAGGGCGTCATGAAGATATGCAACTATACCGTAGGGCAGGCCGATTCGGATAATACCTGGGCTTCCATGCAGGACAACGGTTCGCATATCATTTCCTTCAATATCAGTTTGGTAGATCCGGCAGACCGTGATGTTACGCTGGAGACAGTCTGCGAGGAAATGCGCGAAGACCTGAAGGCTTATCCCGAATTCAGTAAGGCACAGGTTATTTTCGGCGGTAGTAATACGGGTATGTCGGCCCAGGCATCCGCCGATTTCGAGGTATATGGCTACAGTATGGAGGAAACCGACAGCGTTGCCGCCCGCCTGAAGCGCGAACTGCTGAACGTAAAAGGCGTGTCCGAAGTCAACATCAGCCGCAGCGATTACCAGCCCGAATACCAGGTGGACTTCGACCGTGAGAAGCTGGCGCTTCACGGACTGAACCTCTCTACTGCCGCCACCTATCTGCGCAACCGTATCAATGGCGCTACGGCTTCCAAGTATCGTGAAGACGGCGATGAGTATGATATCAAGGTGCGCTACGCCCCCGAATACCGTACCAGTCTTGAAAGTATCGAGAACATATTGGTATACAATGCCAAAGGCGAGGGCGTCCGTATCAAGGATTTGGGAAAGGTGGTGGAACGTTTTGCTCCGCCTACTATCGAGCGTAAGGACCGTGAACGTATCGTAACGGTGTCTGCCGTCATCTCCGGCGCTCCGTTGGGTGACGTAGTGGCTGCGGGCAATGCCATTATCGATAGAATGGAGAAACCGTCCGACATAACCATTCAGGTGGCGGGTTCCTTTGAAGACCAGCAGGATTCGTTCCGTGATTTGGGAACACTCGGCGTATTGATTATCATCCTCGTGTTTATCGTAATGGCAGCCCAGTTCGAGTCGCTTACCTATCCGTTTATTCTGATTCTCTCCGTGCCGTTTGCCATGAGCGGTGTGCTGATGGCGCTGTTCATAACCAATACGACGCTGAGTGTGATGAGTCTGCTGGGCAGTATCATGTTGATCGGTATCGTGGTGAAGAACGGTATCGTACTCATCGACTACACCATTCTCTGCCGCGAACGCGGGCAGTCGGTGCTGAATGCCGTGGTTACGGCAGGCAAGAGCCGTCTCCGTCCGGTGTTGATGACGACCATGACTACCATTCTCGGTATGATTCCGATGGCCATCAGCAGCGGTCAGGGTTCTGAGATGTGGAGTCCTATGGCGATTGCCGTAATCGGCGGTCTGGCGGTTTCCACCATTCTGACTTTGATTTACGTTCCTACGATGTATTGTATCTTCGGTGGTGTCGGCATCAAACGCCAACGTCGCAAGATGCGCAAGCAATTGGATGCTTACTTTGAGGAACAGGCTAATAATTAATAGTTGACATTTAATAATTGAATAATGAAATCAGTATTAATCACATTCGATCAGGCATATTACGAGCGTATCATTGCTACACTCGACCGGCTCAATTGCCGGGGCTTCACTTATTGGGAGCAGGTTCGCGGACGCGGTTCCAAGACCGGTGAGCCTCATTACGGCAGTCACGCCTGGCCTTCCATGTGCTCCGCCATTCTTACAATGGTAGAGGACGAGCGGGTAGAGCCCCTGCTGGAGGTCCTTCACAACATGGACAAGCAGACCGAGCAATTGGGGCTCCGGGCATTTGTCTGGAACATAGAGCGGACTGTTTAAAGTTTCTGCCATACAAACAGCAGTCAAGACTGTGTTAAAATGAACCTGACGATTTCTTTTTAGGAAGGACGATATTTATTTTCATCCGATTCTTTATCTTTGCGTCCGGATTAGTTATGGAAAAGAGCGTTTTAAAACATACAGGTTGGCTGATGCTTATTGTGCTGGCGGTACTTCTGCTGCTGAACTTGCTGCCGGGGGGCACGATAGGGGGCCATTTGTTGAGGCGGGTAGACATACTTGGCGATGTGCGTCCCGTGCCGGAAGTCGTGAGCGAACCGGACAGTCTGTTGCCGCCCCCCCCGAAAGTGAAGCCCGCCTTTGTGGATACCTGTCGCAGCGGCATGACCTGCATTGAGGATTACAGCGACTCCACCCTGCGCGGCATGACACCTTTCTATCGCGCGCTGGATGAGCTGGCGGCAAAGCCCCGTCCGGTGCGTATCGCCTATTTCGGAGATTCTTTCATTGAGGCGGATATCCTGACGGCCGACCTGCGTGCGATGTTGCAGGAACGTTATGGCGGCTGCGGGGTAGGCTTCGTGACGATTACTTCTCCGGTCAACGGCTATCGGCCTACGGTGCGGCACAGCTTTGGCGGCTGGCAGAGCCATTCCGTTACGGACTCCGTATTCTTCGACCGTGGCAAACAAGGTGTTTCGGGCCATTATTTTATTCCGACTCCCGGAGCGTACGTAGAGCTTGGCGGACAGAGGAAGTATGCTTCCCGGCTCGATACTTGCGAACGTGCTTCTATCTTCTTTTATAATAAAGGCGAAGCCCGCCTTTCGGCATCCGTAAACAAGGGCGAACCGCAGACCGGGGCATTCCCGCCTGCCGACGGACTTCGTGAAATGGATGTAACGGGACGTATCGGCTCTGTACGTTGGAAAGTGGAGAGCGCCGATTCTACCTTATTCTACGGAGTGGCTATGGACGGCACGCAAGGGATTGCCGTCGATAATTTTTCGCTTCGGGGCAGTTCTGGTCTGTCTTTGCGTTCCATACCTGTCCGGACTATGCGCGAATTTAACGAACTGCGTCCGTACGATTTGATAGTCCTTCAGTACGGACTGAACGTAGCTACGGAACGCGGGCGTAATTACGACCGCTATCGCGACGGTATGCTGACGACCATTGCCCATTTGAAGCAAGCCTTCCCCCAAGCCGGAATTCTCATTGTCGGTGTGGGCGACCGCGAGTATAAAACCGAAGAGGGCAGCCTGCGGACCATGCCCGGCATTAAAAACCTTATCCGTTACCAGCAGAATCTGGCGGCCGACAGCGGGGTGGCTTTCTGGAATATGTTCGAAGCCATGGGCGGTGAAGGCAGTATGGCGGATATGGTGCATGCCAAACCTTCTTTAGCCAATTACGATTATACGCATATCAACTTCCGTGGCGGCAAGCATCTGGCGGAACTGCTTTATGAGGCTCTGGTTTATGGCAAAGAACAATACGACAGGAGGCGTGCCTATGAAGCGGAGCCATAAAAGGAGCCGGTACTTGGCCGATTTACGGTTTGCCGTTTGCTGCGCGGTATTGGCGTTGCTCTTCCTGCCGGTGCAACGGAACTATGCCCAAGATGTGCTTCCGGGTTGTCCCCGGCTTCAGAAAACGGCATTTGATTGCGACACGCTTAGAATCTACGGACAGCGTACGGATACGTTGCCCATTCCTCTCATCACCCTGCCCGCAGCCTTTCGGCAACTGGGTGGGAACGAGCTGATAGACAGCATCGGCATCCTGAAGCCCTTTTGGGAGAAACTGCGCATGCTCCGCCTGGGCATCGCTGTCGATACGGTACGCATCGTGCATGTGGGCGACAGCCATATCCGTGGCCATATCTTTCCCGAAACCACGGGCGGGTTGCTTCAAAGAACATTCGGAGCACTGTCTTATACGGACATGGGGATAAACGGTGCGTTTTGTACAACCTTTACCCGTCCGGACCGTGTGGCGGATATCGCTGCGTTGCATCCCGACCTTGTCATTCTCTCTTTCGGAACGAACGAGAGCCACAACCGGCGTTATAACTCCATACTGCATTACCGGCAGATGGAAGAACTGGTGTGCATGCTTCGCAAGAGTCTGCCCGATGTTCCGATGCTGATGACTACTCCGCCCGGTTCATACGATAGTTTCCGTCAGCGCCGTCGCCGGCGTACCTATAAGATTAATCCCCGTACTGCTGTTGCCGTACAGACCATCCGCCGTTTTGCCGATGCCAACGGACTGGCGGTGTGGGATATGTACGAGACTTTCGGCGGTGTCCGCCGGGCTTGTCTCAACTGGCAGGAAGCGCGTCTGATGCGTCCCGACCATGTGCACTATCTTCCGGAAGGATATGCATTGCAGGGCGAGATGTTCTATCGCGCTCTGCTGAAAGCGTATAATGACTATTGCAGTCAGTGAATGTAGTTAACTCATTTAGCCGTAAACCGACCGATGTGGAATATTAGCGAACTTTTGAACAAACTGAATATAGACCCTACCCGCCTGCACGACCTGCTGGTGTACAATCCGCATGCACCGATGATATTCAGCAGCGGCATTTTCCTGTGGCTGTTTGCAGCCTTTATCCTGTTCTACCTGCTTTTGCAGCGCCGCACCACCGCCCGCCTGATGTTCGTCACCCTGTTTTCTTACTATTTCTATTATAAAAGCAGCGGTGCTTATTTCTTTCTGCTGGCTATCGTTACGGTGAGCGATTTCTTCATAGCCCGCCTTATGGCGCGTGCCACCGTGCAGTGGCAACGCAAAATGTGGGTTGCAGCCAGTCTGGCGATAAACCTGGGACTGCTGTGCTATTTTAAATATACGAACTTTCTCTGCGATTTCTTTGCTTCGCTCACGGGCGGCACGTTTACCGCAATGGACATCTTCCTGCCTGTGGGTATATCTTTCTTTACGTTTCAGTCGCTGAGCTATACAATCGATGTGTACCGCAAGGAGATAACGCCTCTCACCAACTTGTTGGACTACGCATTCTATGTATCATTCTTCCCGCAGTTGGTGGCGGGTCCCATTGTGCGTGCACGCGACTTTATTCCGCAAATCCGCCGTCCGTTGTTTGTTTCCAGAGAGATGTTCGGCAGGGGGATTTTCCTTATTGTGAGCGGACTGTTCAAGAAGGCGGTTATCTCGGACTATATCAGTATCAACTTTGTGGAGCGCATCTTCGATAATCCTACCTTGTATTCGGGTGTGGAAAACCTTATGGGTGTTTACGGCTATGCACTGCAAATCTATTGCGACTTCTCCGGATATAGCGATATGGCTATCGGCATTGCCTTGTTATTAGGCTTTCACTTCAACATAAACTTCGACTCGCCTTATAAGTCGGCATCCATTACGGAGTTCTGGCGTCGTTGGCATATCTCGCTTTCCAGTTGGCTGCGCGATTATCTCTATATATCCCTGGGCGGCAACCGTAAGGGCAAGATACGCCAGTATGCCAACCTTATCATTACCATGTTCCTGGGCGGTTTGTGGCATGGGGCTTCCTGGAATTTTGTGTTTTGGGGCATGTTGCATGGCGTTGCTTTGGCTGTCCATAAGTTCTGGATGGGCGTTACCGGACGGAAGAAGGGCGAACGCAGTCGTGGCATCCGCCGCTTCTTCGGCATCGTCATTACGTTCCACTTCGTCTGCTTCTGCTGGATATTCTTCCGCAATGCCGATTTCTCCGCTTCGCTGGATATGTTGAGGCAGATATTCACGACTTTCCGTCCCGGGCTTTTCCCGCAACTGATAGTGGGCTATTGGGAAGTGTTTGCCTTGATGGCGCTCGGCTTTTTCCTGCATTTCGTGCCTGACAGTTGGGAGCACGCTTGCAGCAAGGCGGTCGTTCGCCTTCCGTTGATAGGGAAGGCGTTGCTGCTGGTTGCCATAGTCTATCTGGTTATTCAGATGAAGAGTTCGGAGATACAACCGTTCATTTACTTCCAGTTCTAAGGGTGGTACTGCCGGTACCGGCTGCTGGTATTCCCTGTACCGCTCTTTGGTAGCTCATGTACCAAAGGGTGGTAGGTCTCGTACCTTAGTAAGGTACTGCTTGTACCACACTGTGGTACGGCGTGTACCACGGCGTGAAATATCTTGGTACACGTATCCCTTTCATTATTAGCATGCTGCCGGTATTATTCTTTCCTACCGGATTAATATGTGTAAATAGTATATGTCATGATACATACAGTAAACTTTATGAAACATTTGGCACAATGGTATATCGGGTAACCCTGTATCTTTGTACGGTAAATAAATCTGATTACTATCATTAAAACAGCAACAACCATGAAACGGAAACTTATCTGTTGGTTGCCTCTTCTATTGCTGATAGGGTGCAGCCAACCTACGTACAGAACAACCTCTTTGACTCCGGATAAGCGGGCGGAACTTTTATTGAAAGAACTTACTTTGGAAGAAAAAGTAGCATTGATGATGGACACTTCCCAACCGGTGGAGCGCTTGGGTATCAAACCCTATAACTGGTGGAACGAGGCGCTGCACGGTGTGGCACGCGCCGGATTGGCTACGGTTTTTCCGCAACCGATAGGTATGGCAGCCTCTTTCTCGCCGCAAACAGTATATGAAGTATTCAATGCCGTATCGGATGAGGCGCGTGCAAAAAATACATATTACGCATCGCAGGGCAGTTACGAGCGTTATCAGGGACTTACCATGTGGACGCCTACGGTGAATATTTACCGTGATCCGCGTTGGGGACGGGGTATTGAGACCTACGGTGAAGACCCTTATCTCACCAGTCGCATGGGTGTCATGGTAGTGAAAGGTCTGCAAGGAACCAATGACGGGAGATACGATAAGTTGCATGCTTGTGCCAAACACTTTGCCGTACATTCCGGTCCGGAATGGAACCGTCATTCTTTCAACGTGGAGAACTTTAGCACACGTGATTTGTATGAAACCTATCTGCCGCCTTTTGAGGCATTAGTGAAGGAAGCCGGTGTAAAGGAGGTGATGTGTGCCTATAACAGTTTCGAGGGAGAGCCTTGTTGCGGCAGCAACCGTTTGCTGATGCAAATTCTCCGTAACGATTGGGGGTTCGATGGTATTGTCCTTTCCGATTGTGGTGCTATTGCCGATTTTTATAATGAATACGGGCATAAGGCATATTCCGATGCAGAGTCTGCTTCGGCAGCCGCAGTGCTGAACGGAACGGATCTGGAGTGTGGCTCCAGTTATAAGGCATTGGTAAAGGCAGCTCAAGAAGGCAAGATTGATGAGAAAGACATAGACAAGGCTGTGCTCCGCCTGCTGGAAGCCCGTTTTGCTTTGGGAGAAATGGACGCTCCGGAAGATGTGTCTTGGACGAAGATTCCTTTCTCCGTAGTGGCTTCGGCTGCACACGACTCATTGGCGTTGGATATGGCCCGCAAGTCCATGACATTACTGCAAAACAAGGACAATATCCTTCCCTTGAAACGTGGCGGTCTGACTGTAGCTGTCATGGGACCTAATGCTAATGACTCCGTAATGCAATGGGGCAATTATAACGGTATGCCGTCACATACAGTCACCATTCTGGATGGAATACGGAACGCGTTGGGAGCGGACGATAAGCTGATTTATGAACAGGGTTGCAGTTGGGTGGAAAGAACACTGATTCAAAGTGTGTTCAACCAGTGTAAGTCGGCAGACGGACAGGGGTTTACAGCACGTTATTGGAACAATGTAAAGCATGAGGGCACCCCGGTGACTACTACACAAGTAACCACCCCTTTCCGCTTCTGTACCTCGGGAGCTACGGTTTTTGCACCGGGCGTAAACCTGACAGACTTCTCGGCAACTTACAACAGCGTGCTCACCCCTCTACAATCGGGCGAAGTGGTATTCGAAATTTATACATACGGTTCCGGTTGCCTGCGTATCAATGGCGAAGAAGTAAAGCGTTTCCGCAATACGCATGGTGGCAGGTCACTGGACTATACGCTACAGGTAAAAGCGGGTGTTCCTTACGACATCGAGCTTGACTTTGAGTATTTCAGAAGCGATGCGCAACTGAATTTCGATATCGGCTTCAAGCAAAAGGTAAATATTGATGCATCTGTAGCTTGTGTGAAAGATGCCGATGTTGTAGTTTTTGCCGGTGGTATATCTCCTCTTTTGGAAGGAGAGGAGATGGGAGTGAACCTTCCCGGTTTCAAGGGCGGAGACCGTACGGACATTGAATTGCCGGCTGTTCAGCGTGAATTGATTCACGCATTGCATCGTGCCGGAAAGAAGATAATTTTGGTGAATTGTTCCGGTTCACCCATCGCTTTGGAGCCTGAAACAAAGAATTGTGAAGCTATCCTACAGGCTTGGTATCCGGGACAGGCGGGCGGCACTGCCGTGGCAGATGTATTGTTCGGTGACTATAATCCGGGTGGACGCTTGCCTGTAACTTTTTATCGCAATATGTCTCAGCTTCCCGACTTTGAGGACTATAATATGACAGGACGTACCTATCGTTATATGACTCAGCAACCATTGTTCCCGTTTGGTTACGGCTTGAGCTACACTACCTTTGAATATGGCAACTTATCCTTGGCCAAGGAACAGATTAAGGTGGGAGAGCCTTTGAAGTTGACCGTTAACGTTACGAATAACGGTCAGCGTGACGGTGAAGAGGTGGTGCAGGTTTACCTCAAGAAGCAAGATGACGCAGAAGGACCGGGCAAGACTTTGCGTGCTTTTAAACGTGTCCGCATTCCTGCCGGAAAGAGTGTTGAGGTAGCGTTCGATTTGAACGGCAAGGAATTGGAATGGTGGGATGCTCAAAGTAATACGATGCGGGTTTGTGCAGGCAGGTACGATGTGATGGTGGGGAAAAGCTCGCAGGATCGGGATTTGCAACGTGGGAGTTTCGTGATTGAATAAATGTTTTAGATGCACTTTCGCAGAAAATATCATCCTGTCGTTCTTGGATATTAGATTCCTCCGAATGACAGGATGATAGTTGTTGTATATGTTACCGTTTTTGATAAGTTGCCTTATTCCACTTCAATCTCATCGATAAATAGGAAAGGTGTTCCTCCTTCTCCCGGATGTCCTTTGGGCAGGGCAGGGGTACGCTTGATTAATACTTTAACATAGCGTGCTTTCACCGGTTCGAAAGTAACTTCATAGTTTGCCACAGCTTTTTTACGGCTGTCCATTTCAACGGGAAACTCTTTGGCTGCCACCTCACGGAAGCTTTTGTTATCGTCAGACACTGATACTGTCAGGCCTGTACATCCTGCAACCCAGGCGCCCATGTCTATTACGGCATGGGTAGAGACATGCTTTATCTCCGGTAATTCGGCAACTGTCTTGCCTGCGGCATTGCCGTTTGACGCACCGAGGTCGATAACAGCCGTTACGTCTCCATCCAAAAAGCCAATCCACTCGCCGGTTGCATAATTGTCAATTCCGCTCATTCCGTCTACTAAAGCGGTAGCACCTTTAAAGGCGTATTTCGGAGTGGGCTGTGTACCTGTCAGCTCAATCGGGCAGAAAGTGGCTTTGTTGATGTAGAAGTTTTTTTCTGTTACCTTGCTTTTTCCTTCAGGGCGGATAGCAACAGCACGCAAGTCGGCGGACTGGCGGATAACGATGCCGGTTCCGTTATACTGTTCGGAGGCTGTAGTGGGCTCAGTACCGTCTAAGGTGTAGTAAATGGGAGCATTGTCAATGGTGCGAAGCGTGGCTACTATAGCTCCGCTACCGCTTCCGTCCTCTTCTTGGGTAGTGGTATATTCCGCTTGGATATCGAATATGTGTTTGGCATAATTCATGCTATCCCGTTGGTAGAACTTGATGAGGCGCGGCAGGCGTTGGGTGAAGTCCGCGTAATCTTTCTTTTCAGGCTGTGTCCATTGCACTTCGGCAAGGGCAGCCATGCGTGGGAGTATCATATACTCTGCATGTTCGGTAGTGGCGATATACTCTGTCCATAAGTTGGCTTGTGCACCGAGGATATGTTTGGCCTGTTCTTCGGTAAGCGCAGCGGTAGGGTCGAGACTGTATACTTTCTCTACCGGTACGTATCCGCCTATGCCGAGAGGTTCGTCTTTACTGTCCGCAGTTTGGAGATAGTCAAAATAGCAGTAAAGATTGGGTGTCATAATTACGTCATGTCCCATTTGTGCAGCCTTGATGCCGCCGGATGTGCCACGCCAGGACATAACGGTGGCATTGGGCGCCACGTCGCCTTCCAGTATTTCGTCCCAACCGATAATCTGCCTTCCTTTGCTGTTGAGGAACTTTTCGATGCGTGTCATGCAATAGCTTTGCAGACGGTCCTCGGCTGTATGTTGTTTGTCTGTTTTCAAGCCTTCCGCTTTGATGCGTGCCTGACATTTGGGGCACTTGGCCCAGCGGGTACGGGGAGCTTCGTCTCCACCGATGTGTACAAACTTAGAAGGGAATATCTCAGTGATTTCTGCCATTACATCTTCAAGAAACTGCATGCTCTGTTCGTTGCCGATGCACAATACATCTTCAAAGATACCCCAGTCGGGAGATACTTTGTACGGTCCTCCGGTGCATCCCATATCAGGATAGGCGGCCAAAGCGGCAAGCATGTGTCCCGGCAGGTCTACTTCGGGAATTACGGTGATGTAACGTTCTTGTGCATACTTCACGATCTCTTTGGCTTGTTCCTGCGTGTAGAAGCCGCCATACGGAATGTTGTCATATTTTCCGCTTCT
This sequence comes from Bacteroides sp. 2201st1_D9_2201SCRN_220225, assembly GCF_040928965.1. Lineage (NCBI taxonomy): Bacteria > Pseudomonadati > Bacteroidota > Bacteroidia > Bacteroidales > Bacteroidaceae > Bacteroides > Bacteroides sp. 2201st1_D9_2201SCRN_220225. Next base: position 61,313 of record NZ_JBCODG010000027.1, read on the forward strand.
TGCCTTGCCGACAACGGTGCAGTTGCGTTTTGAACCGACTTCCGTCAGCTTCGGATATTTCTTTATTTCGATGCGCCATCCCTGGTCATCTGTCAGATGCCAATGAAAAGTATTCATATTGTGTAGCGCCAGTAAGTCGATATATTCTTTTATGAACTCCAGCGGGAAGAAATGTCGGCATACATCAAGATGCATACCGCGATATGTAAAGCGGGGTTCGTCTTTGATACTGCCTGCCGGTAGCAGAATATCAGCTCCCTGAGCCTCGGCAGGGATTGATTTCCGTAATGTCTGGCAACCGTAGAACACGCCGTTCTCTGTCTGCCCGTTGATTTGAATACCTTCTGAAGTTGTCGTCAGCACATAACCTTCTTTATTGGCTATATCCGCATCTAAACCTAAATTGATTGCATGCTTTGCCGTTTCTCCGTCCTTTAAGCCTTTTACAGGAGGAGTATACCCTGTGGCTTGCCGGATATATCCGGATAAGAATTCAGCGTTGCGTTTCAGCAAGAGGTTGCCTTCTGGATAGGTAATGGAAACATTTTTGTTTAATAGAAACGGCTTTTCTTGTGTCAGAACAACCTCTTGGGGGAGAGGTATTACTTGGTAATCGGCTTTTTTTTCTGTTTGGCACGAAGAACACGCCAAAGCTACAACACCTGCAAGGAGTACGTGGTTAAGTTTCGTAAGCATAGATTTGATTGGTTTTTAATAAGTTTCTCGCAAATATACGAAAAAAAATTATGTACAGAGGAGCGCTGCATATTTCTTTATCATATTCCATAAAAAAAGGCTATCTCTCCCAGACAGCCAATCTTTTTGTTAACCTTAAATCTAATACTATGAAAAACACATTGCAAAGTTATTCTATTCCTGGTATTATCCAATATTTTTTCTGGAAATCTGTTGTTTGGTAACACGGTTTATGAGACAGTTGCTTCTGTTAACATTTAATACAACGTGCATCTTCCTTTAACAGGTTTGTTGGGTTGTGGCTTGCTTCGTGTTTTCCAGGCTGTCAGCCGCCTTTCTCCTTTTTTCTGTGTCTGTTCTTTTACTGTGTCGTTGTTTTTTTGTATCCTTTCCTCTGCCGTTTTTCTTTCTGTATTTCTTTTCGTTGCATGTTTCTGTATTGTTTCCTTCCTGTGTCATTTCTCCCGTTAGCCTTTATCTTGTGTCCGACACCCGGGTGTCGTGCATACCGAGACCCGGATGTCGAACATGCCGAGACCCGGATGTCGAACATGTCAAGACCCGGGTGTCATGCAATGCCCTTCCGTATCTCCGTGTTTTCTTTCCCCCTTCCGCTGTTTCCTTTTCGCGCGCATGCGCATATATTATAATGTGTCCCTTTTGCCAGGCTTTCCATCCTCCTTAAAAAATATGTTCTTCAACACATTTGTCAATCAGCGTTTTATAAAAATGTTCAAGAGAAACGCGAAAAAATCTCCTTATATATTTGGTGTGTATGTTATAAAGTCCTACTTTTGCACCCGCTTTCGAGAACGGGAGCAGCGATGTTTTGACATT
>NZ_JBCODG010000028.1:0-61125 GCF_040928965.1 Bacteroides sp. 2201st1_D9_2201SCRN_220225
ATTCCGAACAGAGAAGTTAAGCTCAGTCACGCCGATGGTACTGCGTAACAGTGGGAGAGTAGGTAGTCGCCGTTTTTAGAGAGAAGCCCCTGTATCGGAAGATGCAGGGGCTTTCTTGTTTTTGGGCTATCATTCCGAACAGAGAAGTTAAGTTCATTTGTCTGCCTTGCCTTGTTTTGCTTGCTTTTCTTTTCTTTTCTTTTCTTTGTTTTGCTTGTTTTCTTGGGGTCAGCAGATTTTTAGTGCGGATTATTCTTATACTTGTGAAGTGTTTTTTCTTTCTTAGTTTTTAGGATATTATATCGTATCGTCTAAAAGAATGCTATGCATCCGTTTATTTGCCCCTTTCATCTGTCTATTTTCCGGTTTTACTCTTTATTTCTTTTTTCCTTGTTATCTTATTGTTATCTTTACGGAACAAAACTGGTGAAAAACGATATTTTTTATGAAAATGGGTTACTTTTATTCCATTCTTCTTGTTTAATATCAAATGGTTTTTCGTAATTTTGGCGTGAATCTAATAAGGACTGAAAAAAATCATGCAATTAATATTGTAATAAATCATATAATAACTCCTGTAAAATATGGAAAACAAGATTCAAGAGCTAACCGATAAGATTTACCGTGAAGGGGTGGAAAAAGGTAATGAAGAAGCCCAAAAACTTATCGTAAAAGCTCAGGAAGAAGCCCAAAAAATAGTAGAGAATGCACAGAAAGAGGCAGACTCTATTGTGGCTGCTGCTCGTAAATCAGCCGATGAGCTGGCGGAGAATACCAAATCAGAGTTGAAACTGTTTGCCGGTCAGGCTGTGAACGCCCTGAAATCTGAAATTGCCACTTTGGTAACGGATAAAATCGTAAACGCCGATGTGAAAGCTTTTGCCGCAAACAAAGATTTCCTTAACGCTTTCATCGTAGCGCTGGCATCCAAATGGAGTGTGGACGAACCTATCGTGATTTCCACATCGGATGCGGAAGGCTTGAAAAAGTATTTCACCGCTCAGGCAAAAGAATTATTGGATAAGGGCGTGAAGATTGAGCAGGTGAATGGAAACAAGACACTCTTTTCTGTTTCACCGGCCGACGGCTCTTACAAAGTGAACTTCGGCGAAGAGGAATTTATGAACTATTTCAAAGAATTCCTGCGTCCGCAATTAGTGGAAATGCTGTTTTAATTCCCCACAGGATTATGAGTAAATACTATTACTTGGTAGCCGGTTTGCCGGAACTCACTTTAGAGGATAGCAAACTGAGCTATACGGTAGCTGATTTCAAGACGGAATTGTATCCGGCTTTGTCTGAGGATGATAAAAGGCTGATAGACTTGTTTTATCTTCAGTTCGACAATGCGAATGTCTTGAAATTATTGAAAAACAAGGACGCTGCGATTGATCCGCGGGGAAACTACTCGGCGGAAGAACTGACCGAGTATATCTCGTTGCTGAAAGAAGGCGGCGAGGTATCGGATCGCGTGTTTCCCTCTTACCTTTCTGTCTTTATCTCCGAATATGTCAACTTGTCCGCAGAAGATGGCTTCTTGCATGAAGACCGTTTGGCTGCGCTTTATTATACCTATGCCATGAAGTGCAAAAACAAGTTTGTATCTGCTTGGTTCGGTTTTAATCTTGTGATTAACAATGTGCTGGTTGCACTGACGGCGCGAAAGTTTAAAATGGACGTGGCTCCTCTGATAGTGGGAGATACGGAAGTTTGTGAGGCTTTGCGCACATCCGGGGCCAGGGACTTCGGACTGGGCGGTGAAGTAGAATGGCTGGAGCAACTGGTGAAAATCAGCGAGACGGAAGAACTGGTGGAGCGGGAGAAAAAGATAGACCGGTTGCGGTGGAACTGGATGGAAGAGACTACTTTCTTCGACTATTTCACAGTGGAACGTCTGTTTGTGTTCCTGTTACAGCTCGAAATGATAGAACGTTGGATTTCGTTGGATAAAGAAAAGGGTAGCCAACTGTTCCGCAGCATAATTGCTGCGTTGAAGGATGAAGTACGGATACCCGCAGAATTCAGATAAAATAAATTACATAATTATATGGCAACAAAAGGAACTGTTAGTGGCGTAATAGCCAATATGGTGACCCTCGTAGTTGACGGCCCCGTGGCACAGAACGAGATTTGTTATATCTCGACCGGCGGAGACCGATTGATGGCGGAGGTTATTAAAGTGGTAGGCACTCAGGTCTATGTACAGGTGTTTGAAAGCACCCGTGGACTGAAGGTGGGAGCCGAAGCTGAGTTTACCGGACACATGCTCGAAGTGACATTGGGTCCCGGTATGCTTTCTAAAAACTATGACGGTCTGCAAAACGACCTCGATAAAATGGATGGCGTTTTCCTGAAGCGCGGACAATATACGTATCCGTTGGATAAGGAAAGCAAATGGCATTTTGTGCCTTTGGCAAAGGCAGGCGACCAAGTGGAAGCCGCTGCATGGCTGGGGCAGGTGGATGAAAACTTCCAGCCGTTGAAAATCATGGTTCCTTTCGGGCAGAAAGGCGTATGTACCGTGAAGTCCATCGTAAAGGAAGGCGACTACGGCATTGAGGATACCATTGCTGTCCTGACCGACGAGGAAGGTAACGATGTAAAAGTGAATATGATTCAGAAATGGCCCGTGAAGCGAGCCATGACGAACTATAAAGAGAAGCCGCGTCCTTTCAAATTGTTGGAAACGGGTGTGCGTGTAATCGATACCGTCAATCCGATTGTGGAGGGTGGTACGGGATTTATCCCCGGCCCGTTCGGTACGGGTAAGACAGTGCTCCAGCACGCCATTTCCAAACAGGCGGAAGCCGATATCGTAATCATCGCCGCCTGCGGTGAACGCGCCAACGAGGTTGTGGAAATCTTTACGGAATTCCCCGAGCTGGTCGACCCGCATACAGGCCGTAAGCTGATGGAGCGTACCATTATCATCGCCAATACGTCCAACATGCCGGTGGCAGCCCGTGAAGCATCTGTGTACACGGCCATGACCATTGCGGAATACTATCGCAGCATGGGATTGAAGGTGTTGCTGATGGCCGACTCCACTTCCCGTTGGGCACAGGCATTGCGCGAAATGTCCAACCGTATGGAAGAGTTGCCCGGTCCGGACGCGTTCCCGATGGACTTGTCTTCTATCATTTCCAACTTCTACGGCCGTGCCGGATACGTGAAGCTGAACAACGGCGAGACGGGTTCCATTACCTTCATCGGTACTGTATCGCCTGCCGGCGGTAACTTGAAAGAACCCGTAACCGAAAATACCAAGAAGGTGGCCCGCTGCTTCTACGCCCTCGAACAAGACCGTGCGGATAAGAAGCGTTATCCTGCCGTAAACCCTATCGACTCGTATTCCAAATATATCGAGTATCCCGAATTCGAGGATTATATAACCAAGCGTATCAACGGCGAATGGATTGGCAAGGTAAACGAAGTCAAGACCCGTCTGCAACGCGGTAAGGAAATTGCGGAGCAAATCAACATTCTCGGTGATGACGGTGTCCCCGTGGAATATCACGTAACCTTCTGGAAATCGGAACTGATTGACTTCGTTATCCTGCAACAGGATGCTTTCGACGAGATTGACGCCGTAACTCCCATGGAACGTCAGGAAGAAATCCTGAACATGGTTATCGACATCTGCCATACGGAATTTGAGTTCGACAACTTCAACGAGGTAATGGATTACTTCAAAAAAATGATTAACATCTGCAAGCAGATGAACTACTCGAAATTCAAATCGGAAGAGTATGACAATTTCTACAAACAGTTGCAGGAATTGATTGAAGAACGTAAAGCATAAATAATAAGATGGCAACAAAAGCATTTCAAAAAATATATACTAAGATTACTCAGATTACGAAAGCCACGTGCTCGCTGAAAGCCACGGGGGTAGGGTATGATGAGTTGGCAACCGTAAACGGCAAGCTGGCCCAGGTGGTGAAGATTGCCGGTGACGATGTGACTTTGCAGGTTTTCGAGGGTACTGAAGGTATCCCCACCAATGCAGAGGTGGTGTTTCTGGGCAAGGCTCCTACCATTAAAGTGAGCGACCAGCTTGCCGGACGTTTCTTCAACGCTTTCGGCGATCCTATCGACGGCGGTCCGTCCATCGAAGGTCAGGAAGTGGAAATCGGCGGTCCGTCCGTGAACCCGGTACGCCGTAAGCAACCGTCCGAACTGATTGCAACCGGTATCGCAGGTATCGACCTGAACAATACGTTGGTGTCCGGACAGAAGATTCCGTTCTTCGCGGACCCCGACCAGCCTTTCAACCAGGTGATGGCCAACGTAGCCCTGCGTGCGGAAACTGATAAGATTATCCTCGGCGGTATGGGTATGACGAACGACGACTACCTGTACTTCAAGAATGTATTCTCCAATGCCGGTGCGCTCGACCGTATCGTCAGCTTCATGAATACTACCGAGAATCCCCCCGTGGAACGTCTGCTGATTCCGGATATGGCGCTGACCGCTGCCGAATACTTTGCGGTGAACAACAATGAAAAGGTATTGGTATTGCTTACAGACATGACGTCCTATGCCGATGCGCTGGCCATCGTGTCCAACCGTATGGATCAGATTCCGTCCAAAGACTCCATGCCGGGTTCGCTTTATTCGGATTTGGCGAAGATTTACGAGAAGGCGGTGCAGTTCCCCAGCGGCGGTTCTATTACGATTATCGCCGTGACTACCTTGTCCGGCGGCGATATTACGCATGCTGTGCCCGATAATACGGGGTATATCACCGAGGGGCAGTTGTTCCTTCGCCGTGACAGTGACATCGGTAAGGTTATCGTCGACCCGTTCCGTTCATTGTCTCGTCTGAAACAGCTCGTTACCGGTAAGAAGACCCGTAAGGACCATCCGCAGGTGATGAATGCCGCCGTACGTCTGTATGCCGATGCCGCCAATGCCAAGACGAAGCTGGAGAACGGTTTCGACCTGACGAACTACGACGAGCGTACGCTTGCCTTTGCCAAGGACTACTCCAACCAGTTGCTGGCTATCGACGTAAACCTTGACACCACGGAGATGCTCGACGTAGCCTGGAGCTTGTTCGGCAAGTATTTCCGTCCGGAAGAGGTGAACATCAAGAAAGAACTTGTGGACGAATTCTGGCCCAAAACAGAAAACTAATCACTTATAATTAACCATTAATCACTAACGAAGTGGCTATTAAGTTTCAATATAATAAAACGTCGCTCCAGCAGTTGGAAAAGCAACTGAAAGTACGTGTGCGCACGCTCCCCATCATTAAGAACAAGGAGAGCGCCCTGCGTATGGAAGTGAAGCGCTGCAAGGCCGATGCTGCCGCGCTGGACGCGAGGTTGGAAAAGGAAATCCAAGCTTATGAAGCCATGTTCGCCCTTTGGAATGAGTTTGATGCCTCATTGATAAAGGTCAGCGATGTTCATCTTGGTGTGAAGAAGATTGCCGGCGTAAGAGTGCCGTTGCTCGAGAATGTAGATTTCGAGATACGCCCTTACAGCTTGTTCAATGCGCCCAAATGGTATGCAGACGGGTTGCATCTGCTCAAGGAACTGGCACACACGGCCATTGAACGGGAGTTTACCGTGGCCAAGCTGAACTTGCTGGAACATGCGCGTAAAAAGACCACCCAAAAGGTGAATCTTTTTGAGAAAGTACAGATTCCGGGCTATCAGGATGCACTGCGCAAAATCAAGCGGTTTATGGAAGACGAGGAGAACCTCTCCAAGTCGTCGCAGAAAATCATGAAGTCCCACCAAGAGAAAAGGAAGGAGGCAGAAGCATGATTACGAAAATGAAGAAGCTCACGTTCCTTGTATATTATAAGGAGTACGAAGCATTCCTGAACGGTGTGCGCGACCTCGGTGTGGTGCATGTGGCCGAAAAGCAGCAAGGCGTTGCCGACAATACGGAGTTGCAGGACAGTATCCGTCTGTCTGCCCGCCTGCAGGCTACGGAAAAGCTGTTGCAGGCGTTTAAGCCCGCCAGACCGGCGGTGGAGGAAACACCCGCCTCGGCAGCCCGCGGACTGGAAGTGCTGAACGAAGTGGACGAGTTGCAAGCCGAAAAGAATAAGTTGCAACAGCAGTTGCAGACCTATCAGAAGGAAAAAGCTGCGCTGGAGCCATGGGGTAACTTTGAACCCGCAAGCCTTTCGCGTCTGCACGATGCCGGACTGGCAGTAGGCTTTTACAGTTGCTCGGAAGGCAATTACGACGCAACCTGGGAAGATACCTATAATGCGATGGTTATCAGCCGTCAGGCCTCTCGCGTCTATTTCGTTACCGTAACCGGTAGTTCGGAAGAAACGGATTTGGATGCGGAGCAGGCCAAGCTGCCGCCTTACTCATTGGAGCGCGTACAAGTGCTTTGTGACGAGACGGAACAGGCTCTGGCGGATAACGAGGAAAAAATGAAAGTGCTTGCCGAGAGAGAAATCCCTTCGTTGCGTGCAGCCTTGAAAGAGGTGAACACCGACATGGAATTCTCCAAAGTAATGCTGAATACGGAAGCTACGGCAGGAGAGAAGCTGATGCTGCTGCAAGGCTGGGCGCCGGCATCCAGAGTCGGAGAAATCTCCGAATGGCTCGATGCGCAGCACGTGTACTACGAGGTAACCTCTCCCGTACCGGGCGACAACGTGCCTATACAGTTGAACAACAAAGGTTTCTTTGCCTGGTTCGAGCCTATATGCAAGCTCTATATGCTGCCCAAGTATAACGAGCTGGACCTGACGCCGTTCTTTGCACCTTTCTTTATGGTGTTCTTCGGCTTGTGTCTGGGAGACTCCGGTTACGGACTGTTCCTGTTTCTCGGAGCAACCCTGTACCGTCTGTTTGCCAAGAACATCAGCGCTGCGATGAGACCTGTCCTCTCATTGGTGCAGGTATTGGCGGCATCCACTTTCTTCTGCGGATTGCTGACCGGCACGTTCTTCGGAGCGAACATTTACGATATCGACCTGCCTTTCTTCCAAAAAATGAAAGCGGCCTTGTTCATGGACAATAACGATATGTTCCAGTTGTCGTTGATACTCGGTGTGGTGCAGATATTGTTCGGTATGGTGCTGAAAGCGGTGAACCAGGGTATTCAGTTCGGGTTCAAGTATGCCGTGGCTACGATTGGCTGGATTATATTGCTGGTTTCCTGCGGAGTAGGAGCCTTGCTGCCGGAAGTCATGCCATTGGGCGGTACGGTGCATCTGTGCATCCTCGGTGTGGCGGCAGCCATGATATTCCTCTACAACAGTCCGGGAAAGAACATATTCCTCAATATCGGGCTTGGGCTTTGGGATTCCTACAATATGGCTACCGGATTGCTGGGCGATGTGTTGTCGTATGTACGTCTGTTTGCCCTCGGACTGTCGGGTGGTATCCTTGCAGGGGTGTTCAACAGCTTGGCGGTGGGCATGAGTCCTGACAATGTCATTGCAGGTCCCATCGTAATGGTACTGATATTCGTTATCGGCCATGCCATCAATATCTTTATGAACGTGCTCGGTGCAATGGTTCACCCCATGCGTCTGACCTTTGTGGAATTCTTCAAGAACTCCGGATACGAAGGCGGAGGCAAGGAATACAAGCCGTTTAAGAATTGAGAGTTGAAAATTTAAATTGAGAAATAGAGAATAAAGGATTGACAAAAGAGGAAGATAGGAGCTGCGCGGAGATAGCGTAGTCTTTTCTCCGAGAGTCTTCAGGAGAATTCTTCAAAAGAAATCTTTAAGAGAAACAAACAAGAGAAACAAATAAAATATAAACAATAAAAAACGAATAAGATTATGGAAATGAATTTATTGATTGCCTATATTGGCATTGCAGTGATGATTGGTTTGTCGGGTATCGGTAGTGCCTACGGTGTGACAATTGCCGGTAATGCGGCTATCGGTGCGCTGAAGAAGAACGACGGTGCTTTCGGTAACTTCCTTGTGCTGACCGCTCTTCCCGGTACTCAGGGCTTGTACGGTTTTGCAGGCTACTTTATGTTCCAGACTATTTTCGGCATCCTTACTCCGGGCATGACTGCCATTCAGGCTGCTGCCATTCTGGGTGCAGGTATTGCTTTGGGATTGGTTGCCTTGTTCTCCGCTATCCGTCAGGGACAGGTTTGCGCCAACGGTATCGCCGCTATCGGTCAGGGACACGACGTATTCAGCAACACGCTGATTCTTGCCGTATTCCCCGAACTTTATGCGATTGTAGCTTTGGCTGCCACTTTCTTGATTGGCAGTGCGCTGACCGCATAAACAGCAATTACCGACTGCACAAATAGCAGTTGAAATAAAAGAAGAGGGTGTCAAAATATACTTGCTGATTTCTTTTAGTCACGGAATTATACGGAAAAAGAACAAAGAAAATCTGTGTTTTCCGTGTAATCCGTGCCTAAAAAGAAACAGACAGCAAGCGAGTTTAAGTTTTGATATACCCTCTTTTTCATATCTTCTTCTCTGTCTTTTCCTTCTATTCCGTACAAACTTCTGTTTTTTCTCTTTTCATCGGTAATCTTCGCTCTTCTCTGTATTGGTGGGCTTTTAGCGTTTGCCGGTAGTATTTATGCAAACGATTGTTTATGCACATTTAATCAGTTTTTTCGATTAAAAGGCTATTTTTCAAAGAATAATGCGTACTTTTGCAGCCACAATTACGATAAAGAGATTATAACATATATGGTTAAAGAACTACTTACCCCCGATTACATCTTCGAAGCGAGCTGGGAAGTATGTAATAAAGTAGGCGGTATCTATACAGTTTTGTCTACCAGAGCAAACACTTTGCAGACAAAATTCCGCGATAAAGTATTTTTTGTAGGCCCGGACTTCTGGCAAGGTAAAGAGAACCCTTTATTTATCGAGTCCGATAACCTTTGTGCCGCATGGAAGAAATATGCTATTGAAAAAGACAACCTCTCTGTCCGCGTAGGCCGCTGGAACATTCCGGGCGAACCTATTGTCATATTGGTTGACTTCCAACCTTTCTTTGCACAAAAGAATGAAATTTATGCGGAGATGTGGGAACACTATCAGGTGGATTCACTGCACGCATACGGTGACTACGATGAAGCCTCGATGTTTGCATACGCCACCGGAAAGGTGGTGGAGAGTTTCTACCGGTATAACCTGACGGAAACGGACAAGGTTGTATTTCAGGCACATGAGTGGATGACCGGTATGGCTGCGCTTTACTTGCAGACTGCCGTTCCTGAAATCGCTACGATATTCACCACCCATGCCACTTCGATAGGCCGTTCTATTGCGGGCAACAACAAACCGCTATACGATTATCTTTTTGCCTACAACGGCGACCAAATGGCGCAGGAGCTGAATATGGAGTCCAAACATTCCATCGAAAAGCAGACCGCCCATTACGTAGACTGTTTCACTACCGTAAGCGAAATCACCAACAACGAGTGCAAGGAACTGCTCGACAAGCCTGCCGATGTAGTCCTGATGAACGGCTTTGAGGACGATTTCGTTCCGAAAGGCTCTACATTTACCGGTAAGCGCAAGCGGGCGCGTTCCACTATGTTGCGTGTGGCAAACAGTCTGTTGGGACAGGAATTTGATGATGATACGCTTATCATCGGAACCAGCGGCCGTTACGAGTTCAAGAACAAGGGCATCGATGTGTTCCTGGAATCATTGAACCGTTTGAACCGTGATAAGAATCTGAATAAGAAAGTGCTGGCTTTCGTCAACGTACCCGGTTGGGTGGGTGACCCCCGCGAAGACCTGCAGCAGCGTCTGAAAAAGAAAGACGAGCATTATACCACTCCTTTGGAAGTACCTTTCATCACGCACTGGCTGCACAACATGACGCACGACCAGGTGCTGGACATGCTGAAGTACCTCGGTATGGGCAACCGTCCCGAAGACAAGGTGAAGGTAATCTTCGTTCCCTGCTATCTGGACGGTAAGGACGGCATTCTCAACAAGCATTATTACGACCTGATACTGGGAGAGGACCTCAGCGTTTATCCCTCTTACTATGAGCCGTGGGGATATACCCCGTTGGAGAGCGTGGCTTTCCGCGTGCCCACCATTACGACCGACCTTGCCGGCTTCGGACTTTGGGTGAACAGCCTGAAGAACCAGCACGGTATCAACGATGGAGTAGAGGTGCTGCACCGTTCGGACTATAACTATTCCGAAGTGGCGGACGGTATCAAGGATACCATAACTTTGTTCTCTACAAAGACAGATGCGGAAATCAAAGAAATCCGTAAGCGTGCCGCCCAAGTGGCAGAGCAGGCCTTATGGAAGCATTTCATACAATATTATTATGAAGCCTACGACCTTGCGTTGCGCAATGCGATGAAGCGTCAGTTGGGCTGATAAAAAGAATTATATTAATCAATCAAGTAATCATACAATGAAGATTAAAGTTAGTAATGTAAACACTCCGAACTGGAAAGATGTGAACGTTAAATCTCACATCCCCGCTGAATTGGAGAAGTTATCCGAACTTGCACGTAACATTTGGTGGTCATGGAACTTTGAAGCCACCGAACTGTTTAGAGACCTTGACCCTGCTCTTTGGAAAGAAGTAGGACAGAACCCTGTTCTGCTGTTGGAACGTATGAGCTATGCCAAGCTTGAGGCGCTTGCTGAAGATAAGGTTATTTTGCGCAGAATGGAAGATGTATATTCCAAGTTCCGCAATTACATGGATGTAAAACCCGACAGCAATCGTCCTTCCGTTGCATATTTCAGTATGGAATACGGTTTGAATCATGTACTTAAGATATATTCCGGTGGTCTGGGCGTACTTGCCGGCGACTATTTGAAAGAGGCTTCCGACAGCAACGTAGACTTGTGTGCCGTAGGTTTCCTGTACCGTTACGGTTATTTCACCCAAACCTTGTCTATGGACGGACAGCAGATTGCCAACTACGAAGCCCAGAACTTCGGCCAGTTGCCTCTCGACCGCGTATTGGACGAAAACGGAAAGCAGGTTGTAGTCGATGTTCCTTACCTGGATTACTACGTACATGCTTATCTTTGGAGAGTGAACGTAGGCCGTATCTCCCTTTATCTGCTCGATACGGACAACGAGATGAACAGCGAGTTCGACCGTTCCATCACTCACCAGCTTTACGGCGGCGACTGGGAGAACCGTTTGAAGCAGGAAATCCTGCTCGGTATCGGCGGTATCCTTACCTTGAAGAAGCTGGGTATCAAGAAAGACGTATATCACTGCAACGAAGGCCACGCAGCGTTGATTAACGTACAGCGCATCTGCGACTACGTAGCCGAAGGTCTGACCTACGACCAGGCTATCGAGCTGGTACGCGCCTCTTCTCTGTACACCGTACACACTCCGGTTCCTGCCGGCCACGACTACTTCGACGAAGGTCTCTTCGGCAAGTACATGGGCGGTTATCCTGCCCGTATGGGTATCACTTGGGACGACCTCATGGACCTCGGCCGCAACAACCCCGGCGACAAGGGCGAGCGTTTCTGCATGTCCGTATTTGCCTGCAACACTTCTCAGGAAGTGAACGGTGTAAGCTGGTTGCACGGAAAGGTTTCCCAGGAGATGTTTGCTCCCATCTGGAAAGGTTACTTCCCGGAAGAAATGCACGTGGGCTACGTCACCAATGGTGTACACTTCCCCACATGGAGCGCAACGGAGTGGAAGCAGCTCTATGCCAAGCACTTCGATGAAAACTTCTGGTACGACCAGTCCAATCCTAAGATTTGGGAAGCTATCTACAGCGTACCCGACGAAGAGATCTGGAAGACGCGCATGGCCATGAAGAACAAACTGATTGACTACGTCCGTAAGGAATACTGCAAGACATGGTTGAACAACCAGGGAGACCCCTCACGTGTTGTGTCTCTGCTGGACAAGATTAACCCGAATGCACTGCTGATAGGTTTCGGACGCCGTTTCGCCACTTACAAGCGTGCACACCTGCTGTTCACCGACCTGGACCGTCTGTCCAAGATTGTGAACAACCCCGACTATCCGGTACAGTTCCTCTTTACGGGTAAGGCCCACCCGCACGACGGTGCAGGTCAGGGATTGATTAAGAGAATCATCGAAATCTCCCGCCGTCCCGAATTCCTGGGTAAGATTATCTTCCTCGAGAACTACGACATGCAGTTGGCACGCCGTCTTGTATCGGGTGTGGATATCTGGCTGAACACTCCGACACGTCCGCTCGAAGCATCCGGTACTTCCGGTGAGAAAGCGTTGATGAACGGTGTGGTAAACTTCTCCGTGCTCGACGGATGGTGGCTGGAAGGCTATCGTGAAGGTGCAGGCTGGGCGTTGACCGAAAAACGTACTTACCAGAATCAGGAATACCAAGACCAGTTGGATGCCGCTACCATTTACAGCATCCTCGAACAGGAAATCCTGCCGTTGTACTATGCACGCAACAAGAAGGGATATTCCGAAGGCTGGATCAGAACCATCAAGAACTCCATCGCACAGATTGCGCCTCATTACACAATGAAGCGTCAGTTGGACGATTACTATAGCAAGTTCTACACCAAGGAAGCAAAACGCTTCAAGGCATTGGCTGCCAACAACTATGCCAAAGCCAAGGAACTCGCAGCATGGAAGGAAGAAGTTGTGGCCAAGTGGGACAGCATCGAAGTCGTATCCTGCGAAAAGACCGAAGAACTGGTGAAAGGCTCTCTCGAAAGCGGTAAGGAGTACACCATTACCTACGTTATCGACGAGAAGGGGCTGGACGATGCTATCGGTCTGGAACTGGTTACTACTTATACAGCTCAGGACGGCAAGCAGCACGTTTACTCCGTAGCACCGTTTGAAGTAGTGAAGAAAGAGGGTGACCTCTATACGTTCCGGGCAACACATAAGCTGGAGAACGCAGGCAGCTTCAAGGTAGCTTACCGTATGTTCCCGAAGAACGCAGAACTGCCTCACCGTCAGGACTTCTGCTATGTTCGCTGGTTCATCTAAGATAAGATAACAAAACAGATGGTGCGTTGGTATGAAACGCATCATCCGTTTGATACAGACAGACCATCCGTTTACCCGAAACGGATGGTCTGTTTTTTTATAGGGTATTATTATATGGGCAAACGGTGATGAATACGTGTGTCGGTCCGTTTATTTTCCTACCTCTTGAAAGAGCGTGATGCTCAGGAATACCCCGATAACGATGCACATCAGAATCAGGAACCAGTTCATGAGACGTGCGCTCAGTTTCGTTTCCTTGTGCAGGTTTTGGGCTATGTAATTCTTGAAGAACAGGTAGATGGCAGGTACGGTGGCGCTTGCCAGCAGCAGGTCTTCGGGAATCTTGTACACATACACTTTGGAGAAAGCGATGAGCGCCCAGTGGCAGAGGAAGAGGATAACGAGCAGATTGACTTTGCGCGAGAACGCCAACAGAAGTCCGATGGTAAATGCGGCTACCGAGCAGGGCATTACTGTGGTCGTCATCATCGGGAACTCCATGCCGCGCGCCCACGAAAGGAGCGGGTATAGGAAGGGCATCGCATAGAGCACTCCTGCCAGCATAGGGTACTTGGGGTTACGCTCGAACGGAGTGTAACCGGTAAATAAATCCCACAGCCAAATCAATGCGACGGTTCCCCAGAATGCGGAGAGAACGTAGTGATAGTTGCGCGTGTCGCAGTACATTGCGTAGTACACCAGCGCTATCCAGCCGTTGAGGAATACCATATATATTTTCATTGAGCGTTTTGTCCAGACGGTGGGACGACGGTATAGCAATGCAGTCAGCAGGATGCCCGCTGCGGTAATGAGAATCTGCGCCCACCAGGTGCTTTCATTATACTGTGCGATGGTGTTCCAAAATGTTTCCATATAAGTCAGCTTTTGTTTCCGGGAGATATGATGAACATTCGCTCTGCCCGTTTTCTTTTGTCCGAAAATGTGTGCAAAGGTATCGGTTTCCGATGAGATATGAAATTCTTTTCCCTATTTTGCCTTTCTTTCCTCTAAAGAAAAAATGATTTCTTTGTTATGCCGGTGTAGGAAACTCATGCTTTTTATGTACTTTTGTACTCCTTTTTGAAAATAGGTAAAAATCAGATATTAGTTAGTGGAAAGTTTGATGGATAAAACAATGGTCGAGCAAGAGATTATCTTGCGCAGGAAGCTTGATTTATTGCTTCGTACGGGGAAAATATTAGTGGAGAGTGCTGCCGATACCAATCGCATTGTACGCAATATGAATCGTGTGGCGGCTTATTTGGGACTACCTGAGGAAAATCTTCACATCGACGTGACTTATACAATGCTGGTGGTGAACCTGAGTGACGAATCGCACTCTTATTCCAAATTTCAGAAGTGCGAGAAACATGGTATCAACATGACGGCCATATCCGAAATCAGCAAGCTGTCCTGGCGTGCCATTGAGGAAGACTATTCGCTCGACCGCTACGAGGAAGAGCTGGAGAAGATAAAAAACAAGAAGCGGAACTACACCCCCTATCTTGTTGCCATCGGTGCGGGTTTTGCCTGTGGTGGCTTCTGCAAGCTGTTCGGCAGCGACTGGGTTGCCTTTCTGTTTGCCTCTATCGCCGCTTTTGCAGGTTTCCGTGTCCGTGCGCGCTGCATAGAGTTCGGTATCAATCTGTATATGAGCATCACCATTGCGGCGCTGGTGTCCACATGTCTGGCTTATATCACTACCTTTACAGGGCTTTCGGGCACGCCTTACCATCCGCTACTGGCGTGCGCGCTGTTCATTGTGCCGGGAGTTCCCATTATAAACTTTGTGGACGACATGATTGACAACTACATACAGGTGGGCATCGTGCGTGCCGTTAATACGGTACTCATGGTGTGTGCCATGGCGTTCGGCATTGTGATGGCCATGCGCCTGCTGGCTATGGAAGATGTGGTGATTGACAAGAAGTTCAGCGAACTGAGCATGGTTCCGCACGATCCTTATTATATATACGCCATTGCGGCAGCCATATCCGCGATGGGCTTCTCCATGATATTCAATATCCAGCGCCGTCTGCTGTGGGTGGTTGCGGTAGGGGGAATCCTTGCCGTGTGTACGCGTAATTTCGTCAACTTCGAGTTGGGGCTCGGTCCGGTCATCGGTTCTTTCATGGGAGCCATGGTGGTGAGTCTGGTGGCGGTGAAGGCAGTCCACTGGTTTCATGTGCCTAATCACGTGCTTACCATTCCTTCCGTCATTCCGATGATTCCGGGAGTGTTGATGTACCGTGCGCTGGTGGCGCTCATCAATATGCACGGAGTGGTGGGCGAGGTCACGGTGGCTGTGTCCAACGGTATCAACGCTTCGTTGATTATCCTTTGCATTGCGCTGGGGGTAGCCGTTCCCAACATCTTTGCCCGCCGTTATATAGCCAAAGACCGTCAGCGCTTCCTGAAAGAGGAGTTGCAGAAGCGCAGGGAGAGGGGAAAGTTCCTTGAGTGGTAAGAGTGGTATGTTTGATATAAAAGGGGCTGTCTCAATCGCTGAGGCAGCCCTTTTCCGTTTGTGTCTTTTCCCTTATGCGGCAGAAACAGGATGCTGCGAAAGAACGGGTGCGTTTACCGCAACCATTCGTTTAGCAGCTTCATCACTTCTTCTTTCTCCTTTTCGGGCAGTGTGGAGATGCGTGCCAGATGGCTGCCGCCCGGCTGAATGAATACGTGAATATTCTTTTTCTCTTTGAGCCAGGTAACTCCGGCAGCCGTCCAGGGATCGTTTTCACCGTAGATGAATATCATTTTCGGGTCGTTCTTTTGCAAGAATCCCTTAATCTTCCTACTGAGTGTCTTGTCAAAAGGCATATCTTTCAGTTCCTCGGGAAGCATCAGGCGATGCAGGTAGCCTTTGCCGGACTTGATGGAGAGATACTTTTTGAAAGGACGGGTGTCGTAGCCGTAATAGCCCAATTCGCGTGCGGCCTGTACGAAGAAAGAGGCGTTGGTACTGTCGGTTGTGAAATAGGACGGGTCGCTGATGGCCAGCAGGTGGGCTATGAGTTCTGCGTCGGTGGCTGTGGGTAGCGGAATGCTGCCGACGGGAGTACCCCATTGCCAGAGCGCGAATGAATATTCCAGTACCGAATAGTCGTATATCTCTTCGATAGGAGCACGGAACTTATACTCTTGTTCGGTGCAGTATTTCTCGAAAAGGGGGAGTAAGGCCGCTTTGCGTTTCAGGATTTCCAGCTGGAAGTCGGTAATTCTTTTACGGTCTTCATCCGTAGACACTTTTTTGAGGAACGGTTCGTGACGGCCGTCCTCTGTTCCGTAGCAGAGGGGAGCCACGTAAGGAACGGATACATCCACATCGTCCGGATAGAATGTGCGGTAGAGCAGGGCGGTCTGTCCGCCTTTGCTGATACCGGTAGCAATCCATTTTCCGGGATATATGTTTTTGAATGCGGTTGTTACCGCGTGCAAATCATCGGCGGAACTTTCGGCTGTAAGGTATCGCCAGTCTTTGGGTTCGGGAGTGGATTCCAGGAAATAGCGGTATTCCACAAATACCATATTGGCATTGAGGAGCCTGGAAAGTCCCTCGCGATATTGGGGCTTGAGCGCGTAGGCGGCTCCATATCCTTCGGTTATAATGACCGTGGGACGATCGAAGCCCGCATGCGCCACGATAACCCGCTGGCGGAAACTTCCTTTCTTGGGATGCCGGTGGTCGAGCGGCTGGGTGAAATAGGTTACATACTTCTCCGAAAACTCGGTAGATTCCAACGGTTGGGTTTCCGTTATGGCGGAAATCTCACTTAGTTTCTGCTGTAAGCCGGTCTGTGCGGATAAGGATACCGATGCCAGCAAGAATGTAAACAGCAGCAATGCTGTATGGCGTGTACGCAGGTCTTTCATAATGTGTTTATTTGTAATTGGGGACAAAGATAATCTGTTTTCCTCTTCAGGCTGCTGTCTGCCGGATAAAAAAGGGGAAAGAACTACCATCACGGCACTTCTTTCCCCTGCAAACTTAAAACAACCAACAAAAGAAATAGATAATTTCCGGTTTCAGAGTTTGTATGTCTGAAATAGCTCTTTATCTTATAAACAACAGTTCCCTGTATTTCGGTAATGTCCACATCTGGTTGTCAACGATGAGTTCCAACTTGTCGATGTGATAGCGGATTTCTTCCATCATCGGTACGATGTTGTCGTGATAAGCGATGGCTTTGTCGCGTTCACATTCAATCTTGTTGGCAACCTTGCGGGCTTCTATCATGGTATCTACATGTTCCTTGATGAAGGTGGTACGGTCGGCAATCTCTTCGATGAGTTCCAAATTCTTGGCAGACAGTTTTGCAGCTTTCTCTACCGGGAAGAGGTCTTTCATTTTGTAGACATTGTCTATCAAATCCGTCTGATATTGAGTGGCTACGGGAATGATGTGATTCATCGCCAAGTCACCGAGCACGCGGGCTTCAATCTGAATTTTCTTGGTATAGGTCTCCCACTTCACTTCGTTGCGGGCTTCCAGTTCCTTTTGCGTCATTACGCCTACAGACTCGAACATACGGATGCTTTCGGGCTTCAGATAGTTGTCGAAGATGAGGGGTACACTGGTTTCGCAGTCCAGACCGCGTTTTTTGGCCTCGGCTTTCCATTCGTCGCTGTAGCCGTTACCGTCGAAGTGAATGGGCTTGCATATCCTGATGTATTTGCGGATAACGTCGAGGATAGCCGAAATCTTCGGTTCACCCTTCCCGATAAGTTTGTCTACATCCTTCTTGAATTCTACCAGTTGCTCGGCAAGAGCGGAGTTCAGGGCAATCATGGCGCTGGCACAGTTGGCTTCCGAACCTACGGCACGAAACTCGAAGCGGTTGCCCGTAAAGGCAAACGGGCTGGTACGGTTACGGTCGGTGTTGTCTATCATTAGCTCGGGTATCTGCGGAATGTCCAGCTTCATGCCCTGTTTGCCGCTGAGGCTGATGAGGTTATCCTTAGTGCTTTCCTCAATATGTTCTAGAACCTGACTCAACTGCTTGCCGAGGAAGCTGGATATGATTGCAGGAGGCGCTTCATTCGCTCCCAGTCGGTGGGCGTTTGTGGCGCTGGAGATGCTGGCTTTCAGTAATCCGTTATGTTTGTAGACTGCCATTAAGGTATTTACTACGAAGGTGATGAAGCGTAGGTTGTCTTCGGGCAGTTTGCCGGGGGCATGGAGCAGGATGCCCGTGTCCGTACCCAACGACCAGTTGTTGTGCTTGCCGCTGCCGTTGACACCCTTGAATGGCTTTTCGTGCAACAGTACTCGGAAGCCGTGATTACGTGCCACCTTGCGCATCAGAGCCATGATGAGCATATTGTGGTCTACTGCAAGGTTGCATTCCTCGAAGATAGGAGCCAACTCGAATTGGTTGGGAGCTACCTCGTTGTGGCGGGTCTTGACAGGGATTCCGAGTTTCAACGCTTCGATTTCCAACTCCTTCATAAAGGCTGCCACACGCGGAGGGATGGCGCCGAAGTAGTGGTCTTCGAGTTGTTGGTTCTTGGCACTATCGTGTCCGGTCAGTGTGCGGCCGGTCATCAACAGGTCGGGGCGGGCGGCGTAAAGGCCTTCGTCAATCAGGAAGTATTCCTGTTCCCAGCCCAAGTACGCCACTACTTTCTTTACGTCCGGGTTGAAGTAGCGGCATACGTCTACCGCTGCCTTGTCCACTGCACGCAGTGCTTTGAGTAACGGCGCTTTGTAGTCAAGAGATTCACCCGTGTAGGCAATGAAGATGGTAGGAATGCAGAGCGTATCATCTACTATGAACGCGGGAGAAGAGGGGTCCCATGCTGAATATCCGCGTGCCTCGAACGTGTTGCGGATACCGCCGTTGGGGAAGCTGGATGCGTCCGGTTCCTGCTGCACAAGCAACTTGCCTGTGAATTCTTCCATCATGCCGCCCTTGCCGTCGTGTTCCACAAAAGCGTCGTGTTTTTCGGCAGTGCCTTCGGTGAGCGGATGAAACCAGTGCGTGTAGTGGGTGGCTCCCATCTCAAGCGCCCATTTCTTCATTCCCGCCGCCACTTCATCAGCAATACTGCGGTCCAGCGGCGCACCGTTGTCAATTACATCAATCAGTTTGGCATATACCTTGCTCGGCAGATACCTGAACATCTTTTCCTTGTTGAATACATACTTGGCGAAGTATTCCGACGGACGTTCCGCCGGGACTGCCACTGCAACGGGTTTCTTCTTGAACGCCGTCTCTACTACTCTGAATCTCAATTTTGACATAATACCTTAGAATTGTAATTGTTGGTTTATAAATATATGATAGAATAAAAAAACTTGTTTTAGTTGTAAGCGGACTCTCCGTGCTCGTAGATGTCAAGTCCTTCTTCCTCCACGCGAGCCGGAACACGCAAGCCGTGTATCTTGTCGAGTACTTTGAAGATGATGAAGCCCATACCTGCCGCCCAAAGTCCGACAATTACCGCACCGAATATCTGTGCTCCGAGGAAGCCCGCACCCGCACCGTAGAACAGACCTTCACTGGTAGAGAACAGTCCGGTAAGTACCGTTCCCGTGAAACCACATACGCCGTGTACGGAAGATGCGCCTATGGGGTCGTCAATTTTCAGTACTTTGTCAATGAATTCTACGGCATATATCATCAGTACGCCACAGATGGCGCCGATGATGACCGCACCCAGCGGAGCAACGGCGTCGCATCCTGCCGTAATGCCTACCAATCCCGCCAAAATACCGTTCAGCGTGAGTGACAGGGACGGTTTGCCGTATTTCAGCCAACTGACGGCCAGGGCAAAGAAACCACCAGCGCAAGCTGCCAAGTTAGTGTTGAGGAATACGAGCGAGACAGTTACCTGATCCTCGGTAGTGGCTGCCGCCAACTGAGAGCCGGGGTTGAAACCGAACCATCCGAACCATAGGATGAACACGCCCAGTGCCGCAATGGTGAGGTTGTGTCCGGGGATGGCTTTTGACCGGTCGTCTTTGCCGTACTTGCCGATGCGCGGACCGAGGATAGCTGCACCTACCAATGCAATCCAACCGCCTACGGAGTGTACAATGGTAGAACCTGCGAAATCGTGGAAGGTAGTTCCGAATGTTTCCGTCATGAAGGAACCTGCTTCACCGTTCATCAGCCATCCACCACCCCAAGTCCAGTGCCCGGAAACGGGATAAATCAGTACGCTGATGAAGATTGTGTAAACCAGATACATGGAAAACTTTGTACGCTCCGCCATAGCCTCCCGAAACAATTGTGGCGGAAGTGGCGCAGAATACGGTTTGGAATACGAGGAAACCTTCGGTAGGCAATGAAGCGGGGTCGGGCAGGCCATTGCTATCGAACAACAGGCTCATGAGGTGAGGAGTTCCGAAGAAGTCGCCTAAACCGAACATGATGCCGAAACCTACCAGCCAGTAAAGAAGTGAGCCGAACATGAAGTCCACAAAGTTTTTCATCAGTATGTTGGCGGTGTTCTTGGTGCGGGTGAAACCGGCTTCCACCAATGCGAAGCCCGGTTGCATAAAGAATACCAACATGGCTGCAAGTAACATCCAGACGGTGTTGACACCGGAAACCAACTGGGCGACGGTATCGGTTGCCACACTATCCGCAGCTACGGCGGTTTGTGCATACATATCTGTTGTGAGGCAGCAAGCTATGAGTATAGCAAGGGCCGTACGCAGTTTTGTGAAACTGCGTTTCATATATTTGTCCATAATCTTTTGGGTTTTTAGTTGTACTTGTATTTTGTTTTTCACTGAGCACGCCGCTCAATGAAAATCCTGTGGGTTGAGTGCTGCCGGTTATCTTTCCTGTTCGGCATTATAGAGGGCAATGTCACCCCGTTCTCCGGTGCGGATGCGGATAGCGTCTTCAATGGGGATGACGAAGATACGGCCGTCGCCGATTTCGCCGGTTTGTGCGGCTTTGATGATAGCTTGTACTGTCTTTTCTGCGTTTTTATCGCGTACAACGATAGAGATGAGGATACGTTCGATGGAACTGGTGTCGTACAGTACACCACGGTAAATACGGGCTTGTCTGGATTTTCCGATACCTCTTACATCGTAATAAGAGAACCATTCGATATCTGCTTCGAGGAGTGAGTCTTTCACTTCCTCGAATTTGGTTTTGCGGATGATAGCTTCAATCTTTTTCATACCTTAAGTGTTTTATTGTTCTTAAAAACTTAATCCTACTACGAAGTATGCTCTTTCCGAACAGGGATTCCAAGTAGCTTTGGCAAAGAGTGGCAGGGAGAATGAATTGGTTATCCTGATATCCTTTGTAGCTCCGAGGCTGACGTCGCATACGGCAAATCCGCTTGCTCCGTAGAAGTCCGTTTCCCATGGAGTGGCGCCTACTTCGGCTGTCCAGTCAAGTCCGCCCAATTTGAACGGAGCGGCTATGGAAATATAGGATGAATAGGCTCTGTCACCATTCTCCTTGACACCGTCGTCTCCGGCAAAGTTGGTGTACCAGTTTACTGCTACCGGTCCGAAGTCGTAACCCACTTGGGCTTCGTACAGGTGGGTTGTATTGTGGGCACCGTAGTGGAAGTAACCTGCTCCGGTATTATACCAATAATCAGTAATTGATACGCTAAAACCACCGGTGGAGTAGCCCAGTGTGAGGTCGAACTCTTTAGCATCGTAACCGTCGGCATCTGTCTTTTCAATACCTACCGATCCCCATGCTTCCAAAGACAAACCTTTATAGGCGATGGATGCGTTGGGTTGAAGGCTTACACCGCCCAAGTCTTGTCCGCGCCAGATGTAGCCGCTTACGATGTCTGCGCCTACGGATGCTTTTACTTTGTCCTGTGCCTTTGCCGTGAAAGGCATTGCAGCTGATAGTAACGTTATTGCTATTACTCCTAATTTTGTGTTTCTTGTTTTCATACCTTCTTACCTTTTTAGTTAGAAAAATTGCGGATGATCAGTCCGGTTCTGTTAGTATAGTATTGTGCTTGAACTATTAAATAGTAGGATGTTTATATTCTTCACTTTTATTTCAGCCAGTTGCGGATGCGTTTTATGGCTTCCACACAGTCTTCGTGTTTGCCGAAAGCGGTCAGGCGGATATATCCCTCACCGCTTGGCCCGAAGCCTACACCCGGAGTACCCACTACATTGGCTTCGTACAACATTTGTTCGAAGAACCGCCAAGAGCTTATGTCGTTCGGGGTTTTCAGCCAGATGTATGGAGCGTTCACACCGCCGTACACTTCCAGCCCGGATGTTTCCAGTCCTTCTTTCATGGTGCGGGCGTTGTTCATATAGTAGTCAATCGTTTCTTTTACCTGCCGTCTGCCTTCTGCGGTGTAGATGGCTTCGGCGGCACGCTGGGTAATGTAGCTTGTACCATTAAACTTGGTGCATTGGCGGCGGTTCCACAGTTTGTTGAGGGAGATACGTTCACCTTCCAGCGTAGCGGCGGTCAGTTCTTTCGGTACTACGGTGTAGCCGCAGCGTACGCCTGTAAATCCGGCTGTCTTTGAGAAACTGCGGAACTCGATGGCGCATTTTTTCGCCCCTTTTATTTCGTATATGGAGTGGGGCACATCGTCCTCTTGGATGAAAGCCTCGTAGGCGGCATCAAATAGGATAAGCGTGTCGTTGTCAAGGGCATAGTCCACCCACTTTTTCAGTTCGGGTTTGGTAAGGGTAGTACCCGTAGGATTGTTGGGGTAACAGAGGTAGACGATGTCGATACGTTTGTCCGGTATTTCGGGGATAAAGTTGTTTTCGGCCGTACAGGGCATATAGGTTACATTGCTCCATTTGCCGTCTTTTTCCAATATGCCGGCGCGTCCGCACATTACGTTGCTGTCAATGTAGACGGGGTAGATAGGGTCGGTTACTCCCACACTGTTGTCATGGCGGAGTATGTCGCCTATGTTTCCCGTATCGCTCTTGGCTCCGTCGTTGATGAAGATTTCTTGTGGGCTGAAATGAACGCCGCGTGTCGCGTAATCGTGTTTGATAACGGCATCAATCAGAAAGTCATAACCCTGTTCAGGACCGTATCCGCGGAATGTCTTGGCATCAGCCATCTCATCCACTGCCTTGTGCATCGCTTCGATGCAAACTTGCGGCAGCGGACGGGTAACGTCTCCGATACCCAGACGGATGACTTCTTTTTTAGGGTGCGTTATCCTGAAAGTATTAATTTTTTTAGCTATGTCCGAAAATAAGTAACTTCCGGGCAGTTTCAAAAAATGTTCATTAACTAATGCCATATCTCTGTTGGTTTAATTATTTAATAATGATGAATTAATAATGAAGAATTGCCATGTGGCACAAAAGCGTATATTCATTCATAATTCTTCATCCGTCTCCATCTCTCCCTCGAACACCTTGGTTGCCTCTCCCGTCATAAAGACGTGCTTGGTGGCTATATCCCATTCAATGGTGAGTGTTCCTCCATCCATGCCGATGATTGATTTTCTTCCGGCACGTCCTGTGAGGAAAGCGGCTACGGCTGTGGCACAGGCTCCTGTTCCACAGGCTCGGGTGACGCCCGAACCCCGTTCCCATACGCGCATCCTTATCTTTCCCTCTTCCAATACTTGGGCAAACTCCACATTGGTGCGGTCGGGGAAGAGAGGGTGATTCTCCAGTTTGGGGCCGATAGAGGAGAGGTCTACCTTCGTAATGTCGTTCACGAAGATTACCAGATGCGGGTTTCCCATGGATACGGTAGTACCCGTATAGCGTATGCCGTCTATTTCGATGGGATGTTCTGTCATCGGCTTGCTCCCCTTGCCGTCATAGTTCACGGGTTCGTCAGACGGAATACCCATGTCAACGGTTACAGTGTCTACTTTATCGCCTGTCGCGTGTAGTTTTAGAATCTTGATGCCGGACAGGGTATCGAGTGTGATTTCTGTTTTGGAAGTCAGCTTGTAGTCATAAAGGTATTTGCCGATGCACCGGCTGGCATTGCCGCACATCTTGGCTTCCGAACCGTCCGCATTGAAAATGCGCATGCTGAAATCGGCTTTGTCGGAGCGCCCTATAAGTACCAGACCGTCACTGCCGATTCCCGTATGCGGTGCGCTCCATTTCTTCGAGAGTTTCTCCGGGTTCTCGATAGGATAGCGGGTAGTGTCTACATATATGTAGTCGTTTCCTGCGCCATGCATCTTGGTAAACTTTATGCTTCTTGTCATTTTGTACTTACTTGGTTAGTTGACTATATCCTTTTGTCTTATTTCAATGCAAATATACGACGTTTTGGATGATTTTTATCTATATTGATATCTGTTTTCTATTTATTTCTATTCCTGCTTTCATTCAGTGCAAATATATATGATTTCCCTTTCAATTTAAAAGTATATGATGCTATATTCGTAAAGATTGTAATATAATGCTCTCGCACTCTTGCGGGGAAATAATAAAAATGATTGTTTTATTCGCTTATTACTACCTTTTTGAAATATAAAAGCTGCTTCATTGTTTTCATAATGAAGCAGCTTGTCTGTAATAACTTTCTAAATGTATTGTAAGCTGATGCTTTTACTGTAATATTTCTTGCAGTTCTACGGGGACGTTGGTAGTGATGAAATCCACACCGTGGTCAATCAACCACTTCATGTCTTTGGCATCGTTTATGGTCCAAGCATTTACTTTCATGCCCAAGTCGTGGGACTCTTTAATCCATTCGGGATGTCTTTTGAATACGCTGAAGTGATAGTCGGGTCCGGCGCATCCCCATTCTTTCAGTTCTTTGGGAGAGAG
The DNA here is from genome assembly GCF_040928965.1 of Bacteroides sp. 2201st1_D9_2201SCRN_220225. Lineage (NCBI taxonomy): Bacteria > Pseudomonadati > Bacteroidota > Bacteroidia > Bacteroidales > Bacteroidaceae > Bacteroides > Bacteroides sp. 2201st1_D9_2201SCRN_220225. The sequence goes on from NZ_JBCODG010000028.1 coordinate 24,652, forward strand.
GTCGCCTTCCAGATAATATACCGGAGTTCCTTTGGGGGTAAGACGGATAAATTCTTTGGTGGCGTGTCGCGAGAAAGCGATGTATTCCATGCGGTTCTCCAATCCCATGTCTTTCACCATCTTCACGATACTTTCTACGGCACGTGTTTCCTGTTCGGGTGTCTTGTGGGATTTCAGTTCCAGAATAAGGCGCGTTTTCAGTTGTCCGGCCTTCTCCAAGTATTGCCGCAGGGTGGGGAGTTGCTCTCCGTTGTCCAGTATGACGGCGGTACACTGTTGTGCGGTGGATTTCTGCATATTCACTCCCTTGAAAGTGCTATCGTGGTTTACTACAAGTTGGTTGTCGGCGGTGAGCCATACATCGAACTCGGAACCGTAACAATTTATGGAGTCGGCTTTCACCAGTGCGGCAATGGAATTCTGTGCCGAACCGTCTGTTTTCCAGAAGCCGCGGTGAGCAATGACTTGGGTGGACTGTGCCTGTGTATAGCCACAAGCGGCAAGTAGCAGGGCGGAAGTGATAATAAGGCTTTTCAGTTTCATGGGCTTTAGAATTAATTATTTTCATCGTTCTTTCGCAAAGGTAGCATAAGCTTACGAATATGAAACAGAAAGTATATTAAAAATCCGTTGCATTTGCCGTGTGGTTACTTTTTTTAAGGTTCAGTCCTTGTAGGCTTCTTCGTGCACACCGGCAACGGCGCGTCCGCTAGGGTCGTTTTTCCCTTGGAATGAGACGTCCCATGCCAATGCTTCGGCGGTGGAACAGGCTACACTCGGTACGCTGGGTACACTGCGGGCGGCACTCTCGCTGGGGAAGTGCTCCTCGAAAATAGTGCGGTAGTAGTATTCCTCTTTGTTCATCGGTGTGTTTACGGGGAAGCGTTCGGAGGCTTTCCGCATCTGTTCATCACTGACGGCAGCGGCAGTGACAGCTTTCAGCGTATCAATCCAGCTGTAACCCACACCATCAGAAAATTGTTCTTTCTGACGCCATGCGACGCTTTCGGGCAGCATATCCGCAAAGGCTTCGCGAACCACTTTCTTTTCAATTTCTTTTCCGGGACACATCTTCGTGGCAGGATTCAGTCGCATGGCTACATCCAGAAATTCTTTGTCGAGAAACGGGACACGTCCTTCCACGCCCCAAGCGGCAAGACTCTTGTTGGCGCGCAGGCAATCGTAAAGGTACAGTTTGGAGAGCTTACGTACTGTTTCTTCATGGAAGGCTTGTGGTGTGGGCGCTTTGTGGAAGTAGAGGTAGCCGCCGAATACTTCGTCCGCACCTTCACCACTAAGTACCATCTTGATGCCCATGCTCTTGATGACACGCGCCAGCAAGTACATGGGCGTGGATGCGCGGACAGTGGTTACGTCGTAGGTTTCGATGAAGTAGATGACATCGCGAATGGCGTCCAGCCCTTCTTGAATGGTGTAGTTTATTTCATGGTGGATAGTGCCGATGTATTGCGCCACTTCACGTGCTTTGATGAGGTCGGGAGCACCTTTCAAGCCTACTGCAAAAGAGTGGAGTTGAGGCCACCACGCATCTGCCTTGTTGTCCGTCTCAATACGTTTTCCGGCGTATTTCTTGGCGATGGCCGAGATTACGGAAGAGTCCAGCCCGCCGGACAACAACACGCCGTAAGGTACGTCCGACATAAGTTGGCGCTGTACGGCGGCTTCGAGGGCATCATGTACGGCAGAAACCTGAGTTTGGTAGGTTGTGGCATTGACGTCAGGGTAACCAGTATGATAGTTGTCTTTTACGGCAAGGTATTGCATCCAGTCGCGAGTGTACCAGCGGTGCATTTTACCCTCACGTCCCCGGTAATAGTGTCCGGGCAGGAAAGGCTCGTACTCGTCGCAGAAGCCTTCGAGAGCTTTCAGTTCGCTGCCGAAGTAGATGCGGCCTTCCTTGTCGCGGCCTATATATAAAGGTATCACTCCGATGGGGTCGCGGGCTATGAGGTAATCGTCCGTCTCTTCATCGTAGAGGGCAAAGGCGAAGATACCGTTCAGTTCTTCGAGGAAATTGATGCCCTTGTCTTTGTAGAGGGCGAGGATGACTTCGCAGTCCGAACCCGTCTGAAAGGTGTACTTTCCGGCGTAATGTGCACGGATATCGCGGTGGTTGTATATCTCACCGTTGACGGCAAGGATTTGCTTGCGGTCGGGCGAGTACAGAGGTTGCCCACCCGATTGAGGGTCGACGATAGAAAGCCGCTCGTGTGCAAGGATTGCGGAGCCGCCTACATAAATACCGCTCCAGTCCGGTCCGCGATGGCGGATTTTCTGTGCCATTTTTAAAGCTTTACTCCTGAGTTCCGGAGTCTGGGATTTTATGTTGAAAATACCTGCTATTCCACACATGGTTGTAGTTGTTTTAGAAGTTGATATCGGGATGATGTTAGTTGTATCGGGTGAGACTGGCAGTTTCGTCCGTTGGAACGGATTGTTTCAAGCGTTGAAACGAGTCGTTTCACACCGGGGGACAGAAAGTTTCATGCGTTGAAACTCTTGGTATCCCTCTTTGAAACTTTTTTCGTTGCCGCAAAACTACCGGTTGAAGTATTGGTCAATCCGCCGGGCTACTTTGCGACCGTCAGCCAGTGCACGTACTACGAGACTTGCACCATTGGCGGCATCTCCCGCCACGAATACATTCTCTGCAAATGTCGGCTGTTCCGGTTTGAGGAAGCCCATAGCCAACAGCACCATATCGGCTTCAATGACTTCTTTCTTACCCGTAGGTTTCATGGTGGGGCGGCCACCGTCTTTTGCCGGAAGCCATTCCACTTCTTCCACTTCCACGCCGCAAACCTTTCCGTTCTTGCCGATGAATCTGTTGGATGCCAGTGACCAGCGGCGTGTGCATCCTTCTTCGTGACTGGAAGTGGTTTTCAGGACAACGGGCCATTGCGGCCAGGGCGTAGCGTCATTGTGGCCTACGGGTGGTTGTGGCATGATTTCTATTTGTGTCACGCTCGTAGCTCCTTGGCGGATGCTCGTGCCGATGCAGTCCGAGCCTGTGTCGCCACCGCCAATGACAAGCACCCGTTTGCCACGGGCATTGACAAGCTGCTCTTTCGGGAATGTCTCTCCGTCGAGGATACGGTTCTGTTGAGCCAGCATATCGAGGGCAAAGTAGATACCTTTCAGTTCACGGCCGGGGATGGTAAGGTCACGGGCAGTGGGAGTGCCTGTGCAGACGGCGTAAGCATCGAAACCTGCGGGCAGCTTCTGCATATCGATGCAGACACCCATTTCAAACCGGATACCTTCGGCTTTCAGTACATTCATGCGACGGTCTATCACTTCTTTGGGTAGTTTGAAATTGGGAATACCGTAGCGAAGCAGTCCGCCCGGCATCGGTTTGGAATCGAATATCGTGACTTCGTAGCCACGGGCATTCAGCCGTGCGGCAACGCTCAGCCCGGCAGGCCCTGCACCGATGACAGCTATTTTCCAGCCATTGCGTTCGGGGCGGACAGGCACGATATATCCTTCACGAAAAGCGGCTTCGGCAATGGCTGCCTCATTCTCGCGGATGGTTACGGGAGCATCGCAGGAGAGTTTCAGCACACATGACTTCTCACAAAGTGCGGGGCAGATACGTCCCGTAAATTCGGGGAAATCATTCGTCTCGTTCAGTACTTGATAGGCTTCGCGCCATTTTCCTTTGCAGAGTGCGTCTTGAAACTCCGGTTGCTTGTTGCCCAACGGACATGCCCAATGGCAAAAAGGTACACCGCATTCCATACAGCGTGAGGCTTGGAGCTTGCGGTCGTGACTGTTCAGCGTCTGTTCCACCTGGCTGAAATCTGTGATACGTTCGTGTATCGGACGGTAGCCCGCTTCTTGGCGGGGGATATTTAAGAATGCTTTTGAATCGCCCATGATTGATAAATTGAGAATTAAAAATTGAAAATTAAGAAATAATACTCAGAGAATCGAAAATTAAAAAGAACGTGGAATTTGTAAGTACGCACTATTCTGTATTTTTTAATTCTCAATTTTTAATTTAATAGTCTCTTTGCATATCCGCAATCTTCTGTTGCAGCTTCTTCATCTGTTCTTCTTGCAGCACTTTCTTGTACTCGATAGGGACTACTTGGATAAACTCGTCTACGTAGTGCGTCCAGTCATCGAGTAGGATGCGCGCCAGTTTGGAACCGGTGTAGAGATAATGCTGGCGGATGAGTTCGTGCAACTCCTTGCGGTATGAGGTTTCTTCAATGAGGCTTAGTTCCACCATTTCCATGTTACAGAAGTAGTCGAAGTTTCCGTCTTTGTTCCAGACGTAGGCCACACCACCGGACATACCTGCGGCAAAGTTACGTCCCGTCTGTCCGAGCACCACTACACGTCCGCCGGTCATGTATTCGCAGCAATGGTCACCCACACCCTCTACAACGGCTATTGCACCGGAGTTGCGGACGGCAAAGCGTTCGCCTACGCGACCGTTGATATATACTTCGCCGCTGGTTGCACCATACAGAAGGGTGTTTCCGGCAATTGTGTTCTTCTCGGCCTCGAAGTTGCTGCGTACAGGGGGTAGTACGGCGATACGTCCGCCACTCAGCCCTTTGCCCAGATAGTCATTGGCCTCACCTTCCAGCTTGAAGTTGATACCCGGTACGAGGAATGCTCCGAAACTCTGTCCGGCCGAGCCTTTGAACTTGACGTTCAGTGTATGTTCGGGCAGGCCTTTTGCGCCGTACTTGGCGGCGATAGCGCCGGAGAGCATCGCACCGCAGGCGCGGTCGGTGTTGGCGATGGTATATTCGAGAGAAACTTCTTTCTGTTCGTCTACGGCATTGGCGGCGGCATTCAGCATTTCCACGTCTTTTACGCGGTCGATGCCGTGTTGCTGGTTTATGATGTGGCGGATGGCGGCTCCGTTGTCCACACGCGCCAGTACTTTGTCGAAGTTGATGAGTTGATGTTTCTTGATGCCGTCATCCGGTCTGCGGATGATGAGGTCGGTACGCCCGATGATATCATCCAGTTTTTCCACTCCAATCTCTGCCAGATACTCGCGTACTTCGCGGGCAAGGAAGGTAAAGTAGTTCACAAGGTATTCGCTACGGCCGATGAAACGTTTGCGCAGTTCCGGGTTCTGGGTGGCTACACCTACGGGACATGTGTTTTGGTTACACTTGCGCATCATCACGCATCCCAATACGATGAGGGCAGCGGTGGCGAAACCGTATTCTTCCGCACCGAGCATGGCCATGAGTACTACGTCGCGTCCGGTTTTCAGTTGTCCGTCCACTTGCAGCAGCACTTGTCCGCGCAGCCCGTTCAGTACCAGTGTCTGTTGCGTCTCGCTCAGTCCGAGTTCGGGCGAGATGCCGGCATATCGGATGGAGCTTGCGGGTGATGCGCCTGTACCGCCTTCGGCGCCGGAGATGACGATGAGGTCGGCTTTGGCTTTCGCCACACCTGCGGCGATAGTTCCCACACCGCTTTCGGCTACCAGCTTCACGCTGATTTTGGCTTTCGGATTGACGTTCTTCAAGTCGAAGATAAGCTGTGCCAGGTCTTCGATGGAATAGATGTCGTGATGGGGCGGGGGAGAAATCAATGAAATACCTGGAATGGAGTGGCGCGTGCGGGCAATCACTTGGTCTACTTTGAATCCCGGCAACTGGCCGCCTTCACCCGGCTTGGCGCCTTGTGCCACTTTTATCTGTATTTCGTCGGCATTCACCAGATATTCCGTAGTGACCCCGAAACGTCCGGATGCTACCTGTTTGATGGCACTGCGCATTTCAGTTCCGAAGCGTGCGGCATCTTCACCGCCTTCACCCGTATTGCTTCGCCCGTGCAGTTTATTCATGGCAACCGCCATTGCCTCATGCGCTTCCTGACTGATGGCTCCGAAAGACATGGCGCCCGTAACGAAACGTTTCAGAATGCTTTCCACCGGTTCCACCCTGTCTATGGAAATGGGGTTGTGACGGAAGTCGAGAAAGTCGCGCAGGAAGATAGGCTTTTCTTTCTCATCGACCAAGCGGGTAAACTCTTTGAATTTCTTGTAACTGCCCAGACGAGTAGCTATTTGCAGGGTACTGATAGTCTCTGGGTTCCAAGCGTGCTTTTCTCCGTCCTTACGGTATGCGTACAGTCCTTTGTTCGGCAATAGGGGAGCTTCACCACCATCATTCTTCATGCGCGTTTCTTCCTTTTTCATCGCTTCTCCTTCGTCGTGAAAAGTGATGGCGTCACGTGCCACCTCATCCAAACGGATGCCGCCGATAGCCGATTTTAATCCGCCGAAGTAAGCGTTGCTCAATTCTTCGCTCAGCCCGACAGCCTCGAATATCTTTGCGCCCCGGTAGGAGCGGATGGTGCTGATACCCATTTTGCTCATAATCTTGAACAGGCCTTTGCAAATGGCTTTGATGTAATTCTTCTCTGCGGTGGCATAGTCCAACTGTACCTCTTTCTTGGCAACGAGTTCGTTCAGTACGGCAAATGCCATATAGGGGTTCAGTGCGCTTGCACCGAATCCGAGGAGCAGTGCGGCGTGCATCACTTCGCGTATCTCGCCGCTTTCCACGACCAATGCGGTCTGTACGCGCTTTCCTACCGAAATGAGGTGGTGGTGCACTGCCGATACGGCAAGCAATGAGGGGATGGCGGCATGGACGGTATCTACGTTGCGGTCGGTCAGTACAATGTAGTTCACGCCTTCGGTGACGGACTCTTCGGCTTCCTTGCACAGGCGGTCAAGCGCTTCCTGCAGTCCTGCACGTCCTTTGGAGACTTCAAACAGTATCGGCAGCTTTACGGTCTTGAAGCCTTTGTAGCGGATGTTGCAGAGAATATCCAATTGCGCATTCGTCAGGATGGGGTGGTTCAGCCGTACCATTTTGCAATGGCTTTCGTTGGGTGTCAGTATGTTCATGCCCACTGCGCCGATGTACTCGGTGAGAGACATTACCAACTCTTCGCGGATAGGGTCGATAGGCGGATTGGTGACTTGCGCAAACTGTTGGCGGAAGTAATTGTATAGTAGCTGCGGCTTGTCGGAAAGTACGGCAAGCGGGGTGTCGTTACCCATTGCGCTGACAGGCTCGGCGCCGTTGGATGCCATGGGTAGGATGATTTTCTCGACATCTTCTTTGGAGAAGCCGAACGTACGTAGCATACTGTTATAGTTGTCCACGTTGTGGGGCACTTTGCGCCCGCTTTTCAGTTCGTTCAGTTCGATGCGGTTGCTGGCGAGCCAAGTGCGGTAGGGCTTGGCTTCGGCAAGTTGCTTTTTCTGTTCGCCGTCGTAGTAAATCTCGCCTTTCTCGGTATCTATCAAAAGTATCTTGCCGGGTTGCAGACGACCTTTCTCTTTGATGTTGCCCGGTTCGAAATCCATTACGCCGACTTCACTTGCCACTACCATGATGTCGTTGTGCGTAATAAGGTAGCGTGCGGGACGCAGACCGTTGCGATCCAACATACCACCCGCATAGCGTCCGTCGCTGAAGAGTAGTGCGGCAGGTCCGTCCCAAGGTTCCATGAGGATAGAGTGGTATTCGTAGAAGGCCTTGAGGTCTTCGCTGATGGGGTTCTTTTCGTTGAAGGATTCCGGTACGAGCATTGCCATGGCATGCGGTAGGCTGAGGCCGGACATGACAAGGAACTCCAGTACGTTGTCCAGCGAGGCGCTGTCGCTCATGTTCGGCTGGATGATGGGACGCAGTTCTTTGATGTCGCCAAGGGCGGGAGAGGACAGGACGCTTTCACGCGCTTCCATCCAGCCGCGGTTACCGCGTATGGTATTGATTTCACCGTTGTGCGCCAAGAGACGGAACGGCTGTGCCAGTCCCCATGTAGGGAAGGTGTTGGTGCTGAAACGGGAGTGCACCAGAGCCAGTCCGCTGGTGAAGTAGTTGTTTGTCAGGTCGGGGAAGTAGTTACGTAACTGTAGGGAAGAGAGCATACCTTTATAGATGATGTTCTTCGTAGACAGCGACACGATATAGAAATCCTCTCGTGCGGCTATATCCGACCTGCGTACTTTGTTTTCTATTCTTTTCCTTATTATATAGAGACGGCGGTCGGCGGTTTCACTGTCCGTAAATCCGGTGATGAAGATTTGTTTGATGTCGGGTTCGTTGGCAAGTGCGGCCTCACCCAGTATTTCGGGGCAGGTAGGCACATTGCGCAGGTGCATCAGCGTCAATCCTTCTTTCTCTATTTCTTCAATGATGATACTCAGGATGGCTGCCCGGTCTTTCTCATCTTTCGGAAGAAAAAGCAGTCCTGTTCCGTATTTCCCTTTTTCGGGAACGGGGATGCCTTGCAGCAGGATGAATTCGTGCGGTATTTGCAACATGATGCCGGCGCCGTCTCCGGTCTTGTTGTCGGCACCTTCCGCTCCGCGATGACGCATATTCTCCAATACTTTCAATGCGGATTCAACCAATTCATGTGATTTGCTGCCGTGAATGTTCACTAACATTCCCACACCGCAAGCGTCGTGTTCATTGGTGGCATCGTACAGGCCCAACTGCATGGGCTGTCGTTGTGCGGGTTGTTCCTTTGTTTTGTTGTTAAAAAGCTCTTTGTTTTCCATTTTTGGTTTACTCTAATTTATGTAATACCTATTTGTTGTATCAAAATGTTTTGCAAATATATATATATAGTTTCAAATTGATAACAATATTCCTCGATTTGTGCCTTGCTAAATACTTACACCGGGGGATGAAGTTATAATCTGATAGAAAATACCCTTTGTTTTCTTCTAATCTTAAATCAGATTTCGTCTGTTTGCTTTAAGATTATAAATTAGACCTTTTGCTTTTAAAATATTATTTTCCTTGTCTTTTTGATAATAAAATAACTTTTTTCTACTCTTTTGACAAATAAATAGTGAAAAGGTTAACTTTATGTTCTAAAGAATATATATCTTTGCAGCGCAAATCAAATACTGATATATTATGTGTGGAATAGTAGGCTATATAGGTCAAAGAAAAGCCTACCCCATTCTTATCAAAGGTTTGAAGCGGTTGGAGTACCGCGGATACGATAGTGCAGGGGTAGCATTAATCAGTGATGACCGAGAACTGAACGTGTACAAGACGAAAGGAAAGGTTTCGGATTTAGAAACTTTCGTTACTCAAAAAGATATTTCCGGTAGTATAGGTATTGCACATACCCGCTGGGCTACACATGGAGAACCTTGTTCCGTTAACGCTCATCCCCATTATTCCTCTTCCGAAAGATTCGCTCTTATTCACAACGGTATCATTGAAAATTACGCCGCCCTTAAAGACAAACTCCAAGCCAAAGGCTATACTTTTAAAAGTAGTACCGACACCGAGGTACTGATACAACTCATAGAATACATTCAGGTTATAAACCGCATCGATTTACTGACTGCCGTGCAACTGGCTTTGCAGGAGGTTATCGGTGCATATGCCATTGCCGTGCTCGACAGGGAGAATCCTGATGAGATTATTGCTGCGCGCAAAAGCAGTCCGTTGGTGGTGGGTATCGGGCAGGATGAATTCTTCTTGGCATCCGATGCCACTCCGATTGTGGAATATACGGACAAGGTGGTCTATCTGGAAGATGAGGAGATAGCCGTTATTCGTTGTGGGGAGAAACTGAAAGTGGTGAATCTCAAGAATGTGGAGTGCCCGCACGAGGTAAAGACGGTGGCGCTCAATCTCGGCCAGTTGGAGAAGGGCGGTTATCCGCATTTCATGTTGAAGGAGATTTTTGAGCAACCCGATTGTATTCATGACTGTATGCGCGGACGCATTAATCTGGAGGGTACTAACGTGGTGCTTTCCGCCATTATAGATTATAAGGAACGTCTGCTTGCTGCCAAACGTTTTGTAATTGTGGCTTGTGGCACGTCGTGGCACGCTGCGCTTATAGGCAAACATCTGATAGAGAGTTTCTGCCGCATTCCGGTGGAAGTGGAGTATGCTTCGGAATTTCGTTACCGGGACCCGGTGATTGACAGTAGTGATGTGGTGATTGCCATTTCGCAAAGCGGGGAGACAGCCGATACGCTGGCTGCCATAGAACTTGCCAAAAGCCGTGGTGCATTTATATATGGCATCTGTAATGCTATCGGTTCGAGTATTCCGCGCGCTACGAATACGGGGTCTTACATTCATGTAGGGCCGGAAATAGGTGTGGCGTCCACCAAAGCCTTTACAGGTCAGGTAACTGTGCTCACCATGTTGGCATTGACTCTTGCACGGGAGAAGCGTACGATTGATGAAACGCAATACCTCGCCATAGTGAGGGAACTCGGACAGATTCCCGGAAAGATGAAAGAGGTGCTGAAGCTGAACGACCGTATAGCGGAGCTTTCCAAAATCTTCACTTACGCACACAATTTTATCTATCTGGGACGCGGTTACAGTTATCCCGTAGCGTTGGAAGGCGCTTTGAAGCTGAAAGAAATCTCGTACATCCATGCGGAAGGCTATCCGGCCGCCGAAATGAAGCATGGGCCTATTGCTTTGATAGATGCGGAAATGCCGGTGGTGGTTATTGCCACACAGAACGGATTGTACGAAAAAGTACTGAGCAATATACAGGAAATTAAAGCGCGCAAAGGCAGGGTGATAGCGATTGTTACCAAGGGAGATACGGTTATCGGTAAAATCGCTGACATTTGTATCGAACTTCCCGAAACAATGGAATGTCTTGGCCCGTTAATAACTACGGTTCCCTTGCAACTGCTCGCTTATCACATAGCCGTATGTAAAGGCATGGATGTAGACCGACCGCGTAATCTTGCCAAGTCGGTAACGGTGGAATGACCGGAAGCGGATGATGTGTATGGGTAAAACAGATAATGCGTTTGCCCTTGACAGATGATATGTTCTCAGAACATAAATAACGCGTTTTTAAAAGAAGTAATAACTCATTAGTAAATATATAAATGGAACAACTGAAGCATGAATGTGGCGTCGCCATGATACGCCTGCTGAAACCGCTGGAGTATTACGAAGAAAAGTACGGTACATGGATGTACGGGCTGAACAAGCTCTATCTTCTCATGGAGAAACAGCACAACCGGGGGCAGGAAGGCGCCGGACTGGCTTGTGTGAAACTGGAAGCGAACCCCGGCGAGGAATATATGTTTCGCGAACGGGCGCTCGGTTCGGGAGCCATCACCGAGATATTCGGCACGGTGCAAAGCAACTTTAAAGACCTTACGAAAGAACAACTGCACGACGCCGGCTATGCCAAGCGCGTGCTCCCCTTTGCGGGGGAGGTGTATATGGGGCATCTGCGTTACTCCACCACGGGGAAGTCGGGCCTCTCGTACGTGCATCCGTTTCTCAGGCGGAACAACTGGCGTGCCAAGAACCTTGCCCTGTGCGGCAACTTCAACCTGACGAACGTGGATGAAATCTTCGCACGCATCACCGCCATCGGCCAGCACCCGCGCAAGTATGCCGATACGTATATCATGCTGGAGCAGGTGGGCCACCGGCTCGACCGCGAGGTGGAGCGCCTCTTCAACCTTGCCGAAGCCGAAGGACTGACGGGCATGGACATCACGCATTACATCGAAGACCACATCGACCTCGCCAACGTCCTGCGCACCTCGAGCAAGGAGTGGGACGGGGGCTATGTGATGTGCGGACTTACCGGAAGCGGCGAGACATTCGCCGTCCGCGATCCGTGGGGCATCCGCCCTGCATTCTGGTATCAGGACGATGAGATAGCGGTGCTTGCCAGCGAGCGTCCCGTCATCCAGACCGCGCTCAACGTCTCAGCCGACCGCATCAGGGAGCTGCAACCGGGACAGGCTTTGCTAATCAACAAAGCCGGCAAGCTCCGCACGGTGCAAATCAACAAGCCGCGCGAGGTGAAGCCTTGCTCCTTCGAGCGTATCTATTTCAGCCGCGGCAGTGACATGGACATCTACAAGGAACGTAAACTGTTGGGTGAGAAACTGGTGTCCAACATCCTGAAAGCCATCGACAAGGATATAGACCACACCGTCTTTTCCTTTATACCGAATACTGCGGAAGTGGCTTTCTATGGAATGTTGCAGGGACTGGACGACTATCTCAACGAGGAGAAGGTGCGGCAGATTGCCGCTTTGGGACACAACCCCAGCCACGATGAGCTGGAGCGTATCCTGTCCCGCCGCATACGGAGCGAGAAGGTGGCCATTAAGGACATTAAGCTGCGTACTTTCATTGCCGAGGGCAACAGTCGCAACGACCTTGCCGCCCATGTGTACGACATCACTTACGGCAGCCTCGTGCCCGGCACGGACAATCTGGTTATCATAGACGACAGCATTGTGCGCGGCACTACCCTGAAGCAGAGCATCATCGGCATCCTCGACCGCCTCGGTCCGAAGAAGATAGTAATTGTAAGCTCCTCACCGCAGGTGCGCTATCCCGACTATTACGGCATCGACATGGCGAAGATGAGCGAGTTCATAGCTTTCAAGGCTGCCATCGAGTTACTGAAAGAACGCGAGATGCGCGATGTCATCGAATCCGCCTACCGCAAGTCCAAAGAACAGGTGAGTCTGCCCAAAGAACAGATGGTGAACTACGTAAAGGAGATATACGCTCCCTTTACCGACGAAGAGATTTCCGCCAAAATGGTGGAACTGCTCACTCCGAAAGGCACGAAAGCCCAAGTGCAGATTGTATATCAGCCTCTTGAAGGCCTGCATGAAGCCTGTCCGCGGCACCGGGGCGACTGGTACTTCAGCGGTGACTATCCCACGCCGGGCGGTGTGAAGTTGCTGAACATGGCATTTATTAATTACATAGAACAAGTATATCAATTCTGAATATGAGAAATGTGACTCTTATCCTTGACGACGGGAGCCGTTTTCACGGCAAGTCGTTCGGTTATGAAAAGCCGGTAGCGGGAGAGGTGGTGTTCAACACTGCCATGTCGGGTTATCCCGAAAGCCTGACCGACCCTTCGTATGCCGGACAGTTGATGACGCTTACATATCCCTTGGCGGGCAATTACGGTGTGCCGCCTTTTACCTTCGCCCCCGACGGGCTGCCTGTATTTATGGAGAGCGAACGCATCCACGCCGAAGCCCTTATCGTAAGCGATTATTCCGGTAACTACAGTCATTGGAATGCCGTGGAAAGCCTCGGCAACTGGCTGAAACGCGAACAAGTGCCGGGCATTACGGGCATCGATACCCGCGAGTTGACGAAAGTGCTGCGCGAGCACGGGGTGATGATGGGCAAGATTGTCTTTGACGACGATCCCGATAATGTGCCCCAAGCTGCTTATGCGGGTGTAAACTATGTGGATAAGGTGAGTTGCAGGGAAGTTATCCGCTACAACACGGGCGAGGGCAGAAAGAAAGTGCTCCTTGTGGACTGCGGCGTCAAGGCCAACATCATCCGTTGTCTCTTGAAACGGGATGTGGAAGTAATCCGCGTTCCCTGGGATTACGACTTCAACGGACTGGAGTTCGACGGGCTGTTCATCTCCAACGGTCCCGGCGACCCCGATACCTGCGATGCCGCCGTCCGGAACATCCGCAAGGCGATGCAGAACGAGAAGCTGCCTATCTTCGGCATCTGCATGGGCAATCAGTTACTCTCCAAAGCCGGTGGAGCCGAAATATACAAATTGAAATACGGACACCGCAGCCACAACCAGCCCGTACGCATGGTGGGTACGGAGCGTTGTTTCATCACTTCGCAGAACCACGGCTATGCGGTGGACAGCAACACGCTGGGCGCAGACTGGGAACCGCTCTTCGTCAATATGAACGACGGCTCCAACGAAGGCATCCGCCATAAGCGCAATCCGTGGTTCTCCGCACAGTTTCATCCCGAAGCGGCCAGCGGACCGACGGATACGGAATTTCTGTTCGATGAGTTCGTGAAACTGCTATAACCGTTTTATCGGTATCGAAAAAGATTCGGATACGTGTGAAAACAAATTATTGGTACAATCAAATCAAGACAAATGAAAGAGAACAATATAAAGAAAGTCCTGCTGCTGGGGTCCGGTGCACTGAAAATAGGTGAGGCGGGAGAGTTTGACTACTCCGGTTCGCAGGCGCTCAAGGCATTGAAGGAAGAAGGTATCCACACCGTCCTCATCAATCCGAACATTGCCACGGTGCAGACCTCGGAAGGTGTTGCCGACCGGATTTACTTCCTGCCTGTAACCCCTTACTTCGTGGAGAAGGTTATCGAAAAAGAACGTCCCGACGGCATTATGCTCGCCTTTGGCGGACAAACGGCTTTGAACTGTGGTGTGGAGCTTTACAAGGAAGGTGTTTTCGGAAAATACGGCGTCGAGGTGCTCGGTACGCCCGTACAGGCCATTATAGATACGGAAGACCGCGAGATATTCGTACAGAAGCTGAACGAAATCAATGTAAAGACCATCCGGAGCGAGGCTGTGGAGAATGCTGCGGATGCCCGCCGCGCCGCTGCGGAACTGGGCTATCCGGTTATCGTCCGTGCCGCTTACGCGCTCGGCGGGTTAGGGTCGGGCTTCTGCGACAACGAAGACGAGCTGAACGTACTGGTGGAAAAGGCTTTCTCTTTCTCCCCGCAAGTGCTGGTGGAGAAATCCTTGCGCGGCTGGAAAGAGGTGGAGTACGAAGTGGTACGCGACCGTTTCGACAACTGCATCACGGTGTGCAACATGGAGAACTTCGACCCGCTGGGCATCCACACCGGAGAGTCTATCGTGATTGCTCCGTCGCAGACACTGAGCAATACGGATTATCATAAACTGCGCGAACTGGCTATCCGCATCATCCGCCACATCGGCATTGTGGGCGAGTGTAACGTGCAGTATGCCTACGACCCCGAAAGCGAGGACTACCGCGTTATCGAGGTAAACGCCCGCTTGAGCCGTTCGTCCGCACTTGCCTCTAAGGCAACGGGTTATCCGCTGGCATTCGTTGCCGCCAAATTAGGATTGGGCTACGGCCTTTTCGAATTGAAGAACTCCGTAACCAAGACCACCGGCGCATTCTTCGAGCCGGCACTGGACTATGTGGTCTGCAAGATTCCCCGTTGGGATTTGGGCAAGTTTCATGGTGTAGATAAGGAATTGGGTTCGAGCATGAAGTCCGTGGGCGAGGTCATGGCTATCGGACGTACTTTTGAAGAAGCCATTCAGAAGGGGTTGCGCATGATAGGACAGGGGATGCACGGCTTCGTGGAGAACAGGGAGCTTGTTATCCCCGACATAGACAAGGCGCTGCGCGAGCCTACCGACAAGCGTATCTTCGTTATCTCCAAGGCCTTCCGTGCCGGATATACCGTAGACCAGGTGCACGCGCTGACAAAGATAGACCGCTGGTTCCTTGAAAAGCTGATGAATATAATGGACACCAGCAGGGCGCTGCACGAATATTCTGAAAAGGTGCAGGATGAACCGGAAGCCGCACAGGTTGAAGGTACGTCGGAAGCCGTGCACGGTGAAAGGATGCTTCATTCCCTCCTGAATGACAAAGCCGCGCGGGAACTGTTGCACAGGGCCAAGATACAGGGTTTCTCCGATTTCCAGATAGCCCGCGCTTTCGGCCTGGAACGGTATATGGACGGTGAGGACGCCATCCTTGCCATACGTGCCCTGCGCAAGCATGCAGGCATTCTGCCCGTAGTGAAACAAATAGACACCCTTGCCGCCGAATATCCCGCCCGTACCAACTATCTGTACCTGACGTACAGCGGCATTGCCCACGACGTGCATTACCTGGGCGACCGTAAATCCATCGTCGTACTCGGTTCGGGTGCGTACCGCATCGGTTCCTCGGTGGAGTTCGACTGGTGCGGCGTGCAGGCGTTGAACACCATCCGCAAGGAAGGCTACCGCAGCGTCATGATCAACTACAACCCCGAAACCGTATCTACGGACTATGACATGTGCGACCGCCTTTATTTCGATGAGCTTACCTTCGAGCGCGTCATGGATATCCTCGAACTGGAGAATCCGCACGGCGTCATCGTATCCACCGGCGGCCAGATACCCAACAACCTCGCCTTGCGTCTCGATGCGCAGCGCGTGCCTATTCTCGGTACGAGCGCCAGGAGCATCGACAACGCCGAAGACCGCGACAAGTTCTCCGCCATGCTGGATCGCATCGGCGTAGACCAGCCCGAATGGCGTGCGCTTACCTCGCTGGAAGACATCAACGCCTTTGTCGATAAGGTAGGCTTCCCGGTGCTGGTTCGTCCCAGCTACGTGCTTTCGGGCGCGGCAATGAATGTCTGCTCCAACCGGGAAGAGCTGGAACGCTTCCTGCAACTGGCGGCAAACGTCTCGAAGAAACATCCGGTGGTGGTGAGCCAGTTCATAGAGCATGCCAAGGAAGTGGAAATGGATGCCGTGGCGCAGAACGGGGAAATCGTTGCCTACGCCATCAGCGAACACATCGAGTTTGCAGGTGTGCACTCCGGCGATGCCACTATCCAGTTCCCGCCGCAGAAACTGTATGTGGAGACGGTGCGCCGCATCAAGCGCATCAGCCGCGAGATAGCCCGCGAGCTGAACATCTCCGGCCCGTTCAATATCCAGTATCTCGCCAAGGACAACGACATCAAGGTAATCGAATGTAATCTGCGTGCGTCGCGTTCATTCCCCTTTGTAAGCAAGGTGCTCAAGATAAACTTTATCGAACTGGCTACGAAAGTGATGCTCGGCATCCCCGTACAGAAGCCGGACAAGAACCTGTTCGACCTCGATTATGTAGGAATCAAGGCCTCTCAGTTCTCCTTCAACCGCCTGCAAAAGGCAGACCCCGTATTGGGCGTGGATATGGCGTCTACGGGCGAGGTGGGGTGCATAGGCAGCGATACTTCCTGCGCTATTCTTAAAGCGATGCTTTCGGTGGGTTACCGTATTCCGCAGAAGAATATCCTGCTCTCCACCGGTACGCCGAAGCAGAAGGTAGACATGCTTTCCGCAGCCCGCATGCTTCAAAAGAAGGGGTATAAACTGTTTGCTACCGGCGGTTCGAGCAAGTTCCTTACCGAGAACGGGGTGGAGAATACCCGTGTCTACTGGCCGAGCGAGCCCGACATGCACCCGCAGGCGCTCGAAATGCTGCACAGAAAAGAGATAGATATGGTGGTGAACATTCCGAAGAATCTCACCGCGGGCGAGTTGGACAACGGTTACAGAATACGCCGCGCCGCTATCGACCTCAATATTCCGCTGATAACGAATGCACGTCTGGCAAGTGCGTTTATCAATGCCTTCTGCACCATGACACCGGACGATTTGGCTATCAGGGCCTGGGACGAATATAAGTAAAAGTGCTTGGACAACCGTTCCGAACTCCGGCCCGGAGCATCCGGTTTGCCGGTGTTTTTCTACGGTATCTCTGCGATATAAAGCAGAGATACCGTAGGTAAAACCCGGTTATAGAGTATTGTTTTCTTCGTCCCGTAGCTGCGGGCTGTACAGCCCGCATATGGAAACCGCAGAGCCCGCAATTGCCCCCCGTGCGGCCCGCAACTGCAAAACGGGGTTTTCCTATAAGCATTCCGTAGTTTTATCGATGGCTTTTCGATATTAGTCAATGGATAAAGTATGAAAAAGCAGGCGGATAAAGAGAGCGTTTCCCCGGTTTTTTTCTTTTTAGGCACGGAATTACACGGATTTCACGGAAAAAGGATAAAATAAATCCGTATTTATCCGTGTAATTCCGTGTTTAAAAGGAAATTATCAAGTATATTTTGACAAAACCTCTTGTCATAACAATGGTCGTCACCACTCAATGCCCCATAAACAAAGGGATAGAAAGCGAAAGTGACGAGTGATGAGAAAAAAACGTGTTTTTCCTAATGCTCCAACACGTTGTTTTAGTCAAAATGCAAAGAAGGGATAAATCAGGTAGCCGGCACTTTTATCATACCCTTTGATGCCGATTCTGTCCCAATCATCGAGAAATCCCCAGATGATAATCCAACTGAGTTGTCGGCTGAATTCGGTGCTGGTCTGGTATATACGTCTTTTACCAACTGACAGATTTCTTGCCGACCTGCCTGCTTTGCCCAATTGTGCGTTCAGCTTGTCCAGGTTTGTCGTAGCCATTGTTGTATGGTTCGGCTGTTGTCACATCCGTTGCAGATGAGAAGGCTGCAAAGCAGTATATTGGCAGATAGGTGTTTCATGTCGTTTCGTTTTTAGTTTATCACAACCGTTTCGCTTACCGTTTCAGTACTTCCTGTGTTCCATGTCGGAAGGCTGCCTGCTGTTACGGTGACTTTCTTCCGGGAGATGCCGAGGGTATAACTTATGGAAGCTCCTTCCGTCCACATTTCAGTCGATGGCAGTGTCTGGTTGCTCAGGACGATAGTCTGGGTGATGTCCGTATTATCGGAATTATAGGCTTGGTAGGTGTAGGTGAGGTTGAAGACACTCTCTGTTCCGTAAGGCAGCAGATAGAAGGTTGCGAGCAGTTCCTTGGGGGTTGCGGTGTTATCCGGAATATCGAAACGGGTAGCGGTGGCGGTGAATGTTTCCGTTTCGGCGGGGGCGGGATAACTCCAGCCGAATCCTTTGTCTTTACTGTCTTCCGGGATATGGCAGGTGAGGATACCGTTTTTCATTCCGCGGATGGAGAATGCCGTGATTTGCTTTCCGGTTGTGTTGTCATCGCTTTTTACGTAGATGGCAATCCGGGTCAGGGTATGGTGGAAGCGTAACTTCACCAGGCTGTTGTCCGAAGCGGAAGTCTGGTTCATCAGCGGGACGGCGACTAAAAAAATGCGCTTTTTCATAGAAAGGATGTCTGGGGGACGGTATAACGGGGCTTGTTAGCAGCAAAACAGGGAAAATGCTTCTGATAAAACATTTTCCCTGTCGAGTATAAGGAGTGTCGCTTGGAAGGCGAATAAATAATTTTACATTTTGTTGGTAGGGTGCAAGAGTATCCGTTATTTTATTCTTTGTCGGTCTCCTTATATATTTTCTAATTGTCCGTAATCTGCATTTTAGTAATATATGTACGTTTTCATTTCAGCAGCGTTCCCGTTGCCTTTAAATAAGTGATGTAGTTCAGGTACAGTCGGAAGCATGCGTCGACTTTGGTTTCGTACGCCTGCTGCCACAGAGCTTGCGCTTCCAGGTGGTCGGACAGGGTTTCCAGTCCCACGTCGTATTGGCTGCGGCTCACTCTCATGTTCTCTTCCGCCTGTTGCAGGGAGCGTTCGGCAATGGTGCTTTCCAGCCGGGCTTCGTCGAGGTTGTTGACGGACTGTACCAGTTCAAGCAGCATCTGTTCGTTCATGTTCTCCTGTTCGAGGCGCGCCTGCTCCAGTTTGGCTTTGGCTGCACGTACTTTATTGCTGTTTGCACCGAAATGGAAGAGCGGTACGCTTACGTTCAGAAGCACAGAGAAGCTGCCGCCGTCGAACAGGTCCTGGTCGCTGATTTCCAAGCCGTGGATGTAGTCGTACGAACCTTTCACACCGATTTTGGGCAGGAGTTCGCTGCGGTTCAATTTCACCTGCTGCTTGGCGATGGCCACTTGCTGGTTCAGTATGGCATATTCGGGGCGGGCGGAGATGTCGGCTGTTTGTAGCCGGATGTCCTGTGCCACTTCGGGAAAAGTATCGGCAGTGCGTATATCTGCCGTCAGCGGTTTGCCGATGTAGTGGCAGAGGTTCATGGTGGCCAGGCGCAGCGCATTGTCGGCCTTGCGGATGTTGAGTTCGCTTTCGTTCAGCTTTACCTGCACTTTCAGCACGTCGTTCTGGGGCTTGAGTCCGTGTTTATGGGCGCTTTCCACGTTCTTCATCAGTTCCGTGAGCACGGCACTGTATTTGTCGGCCACTTTCTTCATCTCTTTGGCTTTGATGACTTGTGCGTATGCCTGCTCTGTCTTTACAATGACTTCCGAGGCTGTAAGCGTTTCGCTCAA
Organism: Bacteroides sp. 2201st1_D9_2201SCRN_220225; assembly: GCF_040928965.1. Taxonomy (NCBI): domain Bacteria; kingdom Pseudomonadati; phylum Bacteroidota; class Bacteroidia; order Bacteroidales; family Bacteroidaceae; genus Bacteroides; species Bacteroides sp. 2201st1_D9_2201SCRN_220225. The sequence continues at coordinate 44,528 of NZ_JBCODG010000028.1, forward strand.
CTGTGCCATTTCCTTACCCAGCAGGGACATTTTGTATGCCGCACGGATTTTACCGCCCATGTAGAGCGGTTGTTCCACTTGTATGCCGCCCATATATACCATGCCTATCTTGTAGTTCAGGTCTATTCCGGGGAAGTAGGCGAACCCCTTGTTGGGAAGGAATTGCCCTGTGGCATCGGGCAGGAAAGTAGGCAGGTTGCCGCCGGCTATGCCGAGGCTGCCGTCTGATGTACTGTAGATACCCGTACCGCTGAGGCTGAAGTTGGGGAAGAAGTTGCCCTTATAGCTCTTTGCGGTGTAGCGTGCACTTTCCGTTTGTCTGGCGGCGGCTGCCATTTCTTTGTTGTATTTCAGTGCCATTTCCCTGCATTGTTCCAGTGTCAGCGTCTCTTGGGCGGAGATGCAGGCAGCGGAGAGCAGGGCGGCGAGGATGAATGTTGTCTTTTTCATTATTGTTCGTTTTTTATATGAAAGAATAATGCGTATAGTACAGGGATGAACAGGAGTGTTATCAGCGTTCCGAATGTGAGGCCGCCCATGATGGAAGCCGCCAGCGAACCGAACATCGCGTCGGGCAGCAGCGGTATCATACCCAGAATGGTGGTCAGCGCAGCCATGGTCACAGGACGGAGACGGCTTTGGGCACTATCCACCAGTGCCGTAATAGGTTCTACCCCTTGGTTGAGCTGAAGGGTGATTTCATCCATCAGCACGATGCCGTTCTTGATAAGCATGCCTATCAGTCCCAGCGTACCCACAATTGCCACGAAGTTGAACGTCTTGTCTGTAAGCAGCATCACAGCCACCACTCCCACAAGCAGCATGGGCAGACTGCAGAAGATGATAATCGGCTTGCGGTAGTCCTTGAACAGCATGATAAGAATGGCAATCATCAGGATGATGGCAAGCGGGAAGTTCTTGAACAGATACTCCATGGACTCGTCGCTGGCGCTCTTCTCGCCCTGCCAATGCAGGGTATAGCCTTGCGGAAGCTCTATCTGTTCTATCCGACGGGCGATAATCTGCCTTGCCTTTTCGGTCTCTATGCCGGGAGCGGGAGAGCATTGCACGCGCTGGCTGCGCTGTCCGTTATAGCGTGGTACGACGGGGTCTTCCCAGCGGATGTCGATGCGCTTGCTGATTTGTTTCAGCGGGGTGCTTCCCATGAGGCTTTCCACCAGTTCTTCCTTGCTCAGTGTACCTGCCTTCAGTTTCACCATGGTTTCCTCGTTCAGCAGTCCGTTCAGCGAGGGCAGGGCGGAGAATACCTGCGTATTGCCGAGGTCTTCTATCGGCTTTCCTTCCTCGTCCAGACATTTCAGGTAGATGTTGTCGCGGTGGATGCCTTCGTAGAAGAACCCGATGGGTATGCCGCCGTTGGCGGAAAGCAGGGACATACTTACGTCGTTGCGGCTGAGACCCAGCGCGCGGGCGGCTGCCTGGTCGTACTCGATGGAGAGTACGGGTATCTGCGGTTCCCAGTCGGTGGTGATGAGGCGGACCTCCGGCGTGTGTTCCATAATGTACCGCGCACTGTCGGCCAAGCGGTGCAGTACGGCAGGGTCGGGACCCATAAACTGCGCTTCGATAGGGTACTTCTTGAACATCAGGTTGTAGCGTTTCAGGTTGATGTAAGCATCCGGATAACGCCGTGTCAGGTATTCCTGTATCTCATCCATATTCTCTACCAGGTCGTCAGGAGAGGTGAAGTCTATAATCAGTTCGCCGTACGACAAGGACGGATTGGCGATGCTGCGCACCAGGTTGTAGCGTCCCGGCGTGCCGCCGACAGAGGCGGTGACGTGGGTAATCTCCTTGCGTGTTTTCAGGTAGGATTCTATCTCCCTTAAATCGCGTGCCACGCGGGTGGAGTTATTGCCTTCGGGCAGCTTGTACTCCATGTAGAGCTGGTCGTACACCATATCGGGGAAGAAACCCTGCCGCATGTAGCCGTAGCCGAAAATGGAAAGTCCCAGCAGGGCGAGCATCGCCAGTACGACGCTCCAGCGATGTGCCAGTCCGAAGTAGAGGGCGGTGCGCAGCAGGGCATAGGTACGTCCCTTGTATTCGCGCTTTCCGGTGGCGCTGACTTCAACGGCAGGGTGCAGCTTGCGGTTTGCCATCAGCGGCACGTGCACCAGCGCCAGCACCCAACTCAGCAGTAAGGACACCGCCAGTACGATGAACAGGTCGCGGGTGTATACCCCGGCAGTGTCCGGCGACAGGAAGATGGGAAGGAAAGCGATGATGGCTATCAGTGTGGCGCCCAGCAGGGGCATTGCCGTCTGGCGGCCGATGGCTGTCATTGCCTCCATGCGGTTTTTGCCGGCTTTCAGGTCTACCAGTATTCCGTCTACGATGACAATGGCATTATCTACCAGCATACCCATTGCCAGCACGAAAGCGGCAAGCGATACACGCTGCATGGTTCCGTCCGCCGTGTACAGGAACAGGAACGAACCGAATACGGTGACAATGAGGCTGATGCCGATGATGATTCCGCTCTTGAAACCCATGGCCAGCATCAGGATTACCACAACGATGATGACGGACTCTATCAGGTTGATGACGAAAGTACCCAAAGAGGCTCCCACACGTTCGGGCTGATAGAATACCTTGTGGCACTCCACGCCTGCGGGCAGGCGGCTTTCTTTCAGTTGCGCCAGTTTTTTCTCTACGGCAGCGCCCACTTTCACGATGTCCGAACCGCTGGAAGCTGCGATGAGGATTCCCTGCGCCCGTTCGCTGTCGAAGAACAGTTCGTTGCGGGTAGGCTCTTCGTATCCTTTCTCAATGCGGGCGATGTCGCGCATGCGGAGCTGGTCGTCGTCATGCCCTTGTATCAGCATGCTGCCTATATCTTCCACTGTCTTGAACTTGTCACTGACGGTGACGCGGATGCGGTTGTCGCCGTTGTCGTAGTAGCCGCTGTAGGTGGTCTTGTTCTGTCCGTTCAAGGTGGCGAGGACTTCGGCGGGCTTTACGCCGAGGTTTGCCATGCGGTCTTGCAGCAGGGAGATGTTGATGCATTCGGGACGTTTGCCGTACAGTTCCACCCGTTCCACGCCCGTCATGTCGCTTATTTCGCGCTTGATAAGCTCTGCGTAGTCGGACAGCTCCCGGTCGGACAGTCCGTCACCGGTCAGTGCGTAGAACATTCCGTATACATTGCCGAAGTCGTCTTTCACGATGGGGGTGCTCGCTCCGTCGGGCAGCAGGGCGCAGGCGTCGCTCACCTTGCGGCGCAGCATGTCCCAGCACTGCTCCACTTCATCGTCCGGGGTAATGGTGGTGAGTTCTACCTGTATCAGGGAGAGGTCGTTGTACGAGTAGCTTTCCACATTATCTATATTGCCCATGCTGCGGATGCTTTTCTCCAGCACATCCGTCACTTCCAGCTCTACCTGGTGGGCGGATGCCCCCGGATAGGTGGTTACCACCATGGCGAGTTTCACTTTTATTTCAGGGTCTTCCAGCTTGCTCATCTGGTAGCAGGAGAGGATGCCGCCTACAAACAGGACGGTCACCAGGAAGTAAACCAGATTGCGGTTTTTGAATGCCCATTTGCTTATATCCATAATTGCTGAGTTTTAAAGGAAAACAATGCTATAACAGTCCGCCGATGTTTGTGTCGCTGGCCGCAGGCAGAGGAGTCACGGTTTCTCCGTCCTTTATGTGATGTATTCCTGCCGACACCACTTGGTCGCCGGGTTGCAGCCCGTCGGAAGCGATGATGCTGCGTCCGTTGCTCAGCAGGCGTACGAGGGTTACTTCGCGGCTGTGTACTTTGCTGTCGGACGGGTTGTATACGAATACGCAGGTTTTGCCGTCTTTTTGCAGGACAGCGCTGCCGGGTACGGAGAGGTTGCGTGAACTGTCATTGTTGCAAAGAATGGTAACCATGGTGTTCATGCCTGGAGAAGGAACGGGGCGGTTGTCTGTAATCAGTTGCAGGCGCATGGTGTAGAGCTGGTTCGCATTTGCTTTGGGGGTGACGCTGATGAGTTTCAGCTCATAGGTCTGTTCCGGATAAATGTCGAACGTACAGCGGTATCGGTCAAATTGCTCGCGCCGGATGTATTCGGCTGCCGGAAGGTTTATTTCCACTTCCGGGGCGCTGTTGCTTATCATGGACAGGACAGGCATTCCGGCTCCCACCGTTTCGTGCGCTTCAAACAGCCTTTTCTGTATATAGCCGCTGAAAGGGGCGTAAAGGCGGGTGTAGCCCAACTGGTCTTTGTGATGCCGGTATTTGGCGGTGATTTGTTTCAGTCCGTACACGGCCTTGTCGTTGGCACTGGGCGTGGTTCCGTTGTCTTTGTAAAGCGCCATTACGCGTTCCGCCTCTGCCTTAATCTGTTTGTATTCGGCCTCGGTGGCGTCCAGTTGCACCTGGTAGTCCGTAGGGTCCAGTTCGGCAAGCAGTTGTCCTGCCTGTACGCGGGCGCCGTCCTTTACATATATCTTCTGTATCGTGCCGCTCACTCTGAATGCGAGGCTGATGTCTTGTGCCGCTTTTACTTTTCCGGGATATTGCAGGCTGGTTTGTCCGCCGGCGGAGACAACCGTATCTGTTTTTACGGTCTGGTATTCTCGTGTGTCTTTAGCTCCGTTGCTACAGGATAGCAGCGAGTAGAGTGAGATGCTTGTTAAAATCCAATAAATTCGTTTCATAATTCAAGGTATATTAGTTTTGTGACAAAATTACTCAGTCTCTTCTATATATAAAAGGTTTATAAGCATTATAAAATGTTCTGTTTATGCCCTCTCTTTGTAAAAAACGGACATTTTCCTGTCTATTGCGTTCTTTGGTATTCGGCAGGAGTCATGCCTGTTATCCGTTTGAAGAACTTCGAGAAAAAGGAAGGGTTGGGAAAGTTCAGCTCGTCCGATATTTGGAATATCAACAGATTGCTGTGTTTCAGCAATACTTTCGCTTCAAGAATAACGGATTGGTTGATCCATTGCATTACCGTCTGTCCGCTTGCCTCACGTATAACGGTGCTTAGGTAATGAGGGGTCAGGCATAGCTTGCCGGCATAGAAGTCGACGGAACGTTCCTGCTTGCTATGCTCGTTTACGAGAGCTATGAAGCGCCGGAATATTTCTTCCTGGCGTGAAAGGCGCAGCGGGGTGGCGGTACGCGTTTGCTCGTAAGTATACTTAAGATTGTAAAGCAGGGAAATGATGAGATGCTGTACGGTTTCGCGGCGGTAGGGCGAGGAATGGAGTATATTCCACAGCAGGGTAAAGAACATCTCCGTCTGTGTCCACTCTTTCTCGTTAAATGACAGCACAATGCCATTTCCCGTGTAAGTTTCCGACAAGATAGAACCGGGCAGGGCAGGCAGGAAATTGCGTGCGGGCATTATGATTTGAAAATCATAGTCGGGACTGATTTCCAGCAGTTCTATCAGGGCATTGTCGGGGATAATTATGATTTTGCGGGCGGATGCTTCGTATTCGATGAGGTTGATGGAGATTCGCCCTGTTCCTTGCAGGACACGGATAATCCGTCCTTCTTTGGTACGGTAGGGTTGTCCGGTATGGAACAATTTGCTTCCCATTTGCGTAAAACTGATGACCATCCCCAAGTCATCGTTTATGAAGCGGTACTCAAGATGATTGATGATGTCCGGTTTATGACGGATGTCATCGAATGCAACGCTTATCGGTCTGCTTTTCTCCATATCTATAAATAGTAAGTAATTCAGTGGCAAAGATAATAAAGTATCCATATCGTTTGTCTTTTTCGGTAAAAAGTCGTACTATCGGAACATCATTGCCGACAAATGGATTGTAAACATACTAAGCTGTGCGTCTATCTTTGCATTGTGCTAAATAAAATAAGAAACAGATATGGATGTAAAACAAGCAATTCTCTCTTTAGCCTTTCTTCTTACGGCTGCATTGGCTCATGCACAACTGACCTTGGACGAGTGCCGACGTCAGGCGCAGGCCAATTATCCGTTGGTGCGCCGGTACGGACTGATAGAAAAGGCATGTGAATATGATCTTTCCAATGCCGGAAAGGGCTATCTGCCCCGGTTCTCATTGTCGGGAAAGGCCACGTATCAGAGTGATATAACCCGGCTGCCCGTCGAGATACCGGGTATTGATGTAGAGACAGCTCCCAAAGACCAGTATCAGGTGATGCTCGAATTGCAGCAAACCATTTGGGACGGCGGGGATATCCGCAACCGGAAACGTCTGACACGTGCGGCATCGGATGTGGACATGGAAAAACAGCATGTGGATATGTACGCATTGAACGACCGTATCAACCAGCTGTTTTTCGGTATCCTGCTGCTGGACGAACAACTGAAGCAGAACCGGCTTTTGCAGGATGATTTGGGACGGACGCACAAGCAGGTGTCTGACTATATGGCAAACGGTATAGCCACTCAAAGCGATTTGGATGCCGTCAGTGTGGAGCAGTTGAATGCCGGACAGCACCGCATCGAACTGGAAACATCGCGTCAGGCATACGTAAACATGCTTTCCGCTTTTATAGGAAAAGAAATCCCTGCCGGAACTGTTTTTCAAAAGCCTGCACCGGAAAGTGCCGTCAGTGTGGCGGGCGGGATAAATAACCGTCCCGAACTCCGCCTTTTCGAGGCTCGGACAGAACAGCTCAGCGTGCAGGAAGCTACATTGAATGCAAGGGTAATGCCCCGTTTCGGGCTTTTTGTGCAGGGTGCCTACGGTAATCCGGGGCTGAATATGCTGAAAGATGAATTCAGTGCATACTATATGGCAGGTGTACGCATGTCGTGGAATTTCGGCAGCCTCTATACCCTGAAGAACGACCGCCGCAGGATAGACAACAGCCGCCGGCAGATAGAAACAAGCAGAGACGTGTTTCTGTTCAATACCCGTTTGCAGGCCACACAGCAGGATGCGGGCGTATTGTCCATGCGCAGGCAAATGGCGGATGATGATGAAATTATCCGCTTGCGTGGGAATATCCGTCGTGCAGCCGAGGCCAAAGTGGAGAACGGAACGCTGACTGTGACCGACCTGCTTCGCGAGATAACCAATGAGAATCTGGCACGCCGGACCAAGGCATTGCATGAAGTGCAACTGTTGATGAATATCTGGCAGTTGAAATACACTTTGAATAATTGAGATTTTAGAATTGATGGTAACAATAAAATCCTATGATATGAAATCATTTACATTATTTCCAGTATTGTTCTTTCTTGTCGCTTGCAGCAGCGGTACACCCGAATATGATGCTACGGGAACTTTCGAGGCTACCGATGTCGTAGTCTCTGCCGAAGCGTCCGGAAAGATACTCGGTCTGGATGTGGAAGAAGGTACTGTTTTGAAAGCCGGGCAGGAAGCCGGTATTATCGACACAGTTCAGCTTTATCTGAAAAAACTCCAGTTGGAAGCCGGTGTTAAGTCTGTGGAAGGGCAACGCCCCGATATTCTGAAACAGGTGGCGGCAACCAAAGAACAAATCGTTCAGGCGCAACGCGAACGCGACCGTGTAGCCAATCTGCTTCGTGTAGGTGCAGCCAATCAGAAGCAGTTGGATGATGCCGAATCACTGCTTAAGGTACTCCGCAAACAACTTGCCGCACAAAACTCTACGTTGCAGAACAGCGACCAGAGTCTGACCTGGCAGAGTTCATCGGTCGGTATTCAGGTTGCCCAGGTTGAAGACCAGTTAAAGAAATGCCACATCGTTGCTCCGCTGACCGGAACTGTCCTTGCCAAATATGCAGAAGCGGGAGAGCTGGCCGCACCGGGTACTCCGTTGTTCAAGATAGCTGATATGGAACAGATTTATCTGCGTGCTTATATCACTTCCGAGCAACTGTCCGAGGTGAAGCTGGGGCAGAAAGTGACTGTATATGCCGATTACGGTAAAGATGTCCGGACTGCATATCCGGGAGTCGTCACCTGGATTTCGGACAGTTCAGAGTTTACTCCCAAAACGATTCTTACGAAAGATGAACGTGCCAATCTGGTATATGCCGTTAAAGTGGCCGTGAAGAATGACGGTATGTTGAAAATCGGAATGTATGGGGGAGTGGATTTATAATTCGTCATTCGATACCGTCATGGATTTTGCAGTAACTGTCGATAATGTTTTTAAACGCTACGGCCAGGTGGAAGCCTTGCAAGGCGTTTCACTGTCTGTCCGTCCGGGTGAACTTTTCGGAATCATCGGCCCTGACGGTGCGGGGAAAACGTCTCTGTTCCGTATTCTTGCCACCTTGCTGCTTGCCGATGAAGGCAAGGCTACGGTATGCGGGCTGGATACGGTGAAGGATTATAAGGCTATCCGCCAACGGGTAGGGTATATGCCCGGACGCTTCTCTCTCTATCAGGACCTGACGGTAGAAGAGAACCTGAGTTTCTTCGCTACGGTTTTTCATACTACCATCGAAGAGAATTATGATTTGGTGCGTGACATCTACCAGCAGATAGAGCCTTTCCGCAAGCGTCGTGCCGGAGCATTGTCCGGCGGTATGAAGCAGAAGCTTGCCCTGAGCTGTGCGCTTATCCATAAACCGGATGTCCTATTTCTGGATGAGCCTACTACCGGTGTAGATCCGGTTTCGCGCAAGGAGTTCTGGGAGATGCTTCGCCGCCTCAAAGAACAGGGTATCACCATTATTGCCTCTACTCCAATTGTGGACGAGGCGCGTCAATGCGACCGTATTGCCTTTATCAATGAAGGCCGGATACATGGCATTGATACTCCCGACTGCATTCTGAAGCAGTTTGCAGACATACTTTGTCCTTCGGGACTGTTGCACGAGAAAGCGGATAACCGTGAGAATTACGTAATAGAGGTGGACGGACTGACAAAACGTTTCGGTACTTTTACGGCTGTGGACCATATCTCCTTCAAAGTCCGTCAAGGTGAAATATTCGGCTTTCTGGGAGCCAATGGAGCCGGTAAGACTACCGCTATGCGCATGCTCACGGGGTTAAGTCGTCCTACAGACGGTAAGGCTTGCGTGGCTGGCTTTGATGTTGCCACCCAATCCGAAGCCGTGAAGAAGAATATCGGCTATATGAGCCAGAAGTTTTCTTTGTACGAAGACCTCAAGGTATGGGAGAATATCCGCCTTTTTGCCGGTATCTACGGAATACCCGAAGCCGAGATTGCTCCGAGAACAGATGAATTGCTTCAGCGCCTGGGTCTGGAAAAGGAACGTAATACGCTCGTAAAGAGCCTGCCGCTGGGCTGGAAACAGAAGCTGGCTTTCTCAGTCTCCATTTTTCATCATCCCAGGATTGTTTTCCTGGATGAACCTACAGGGGGTGTCGATCCTGCCACTCGCCGCCAGTTTTGGGAATTGATTTATCAGGCAGCCGACCGGGGCATCACCGTTTTTGTCACGACCCATTTTATGGATGAGGCGGAATATTGCGACCGTATTTCTATCATGGTGGACGGCGTAATCCGTGCGCTTGACACTCCCGACAGACTGAAACGGCAGTTTGGAGCCGCTACCATGGACGATGTGTTCCAACAGTTGGCTCGTGAGGCTGTAAGAACGGCAGACTGATACAGATATAAAATTCAAAACAGATTGTTATATAACCATGAAACAATTCATAGCTTTTGTCCGAAAAGAATTCTTTCACATCTTCCGCGACCGGCGCACGATGCTGATTCTGCTGGGTATGCCCGTTGTGCAGATAATCCTTTTCGGTTTTGCCATCACTACGGAAGTAAGGAATGTGCGTGTGGCCGTTCTCGACCCTTCCAATGATGCCGTAACCTGACGCATAATCGATCGTGTGGATGCCAGTGAGTACTTTACCGTTATCCGCCGTCTGCATTCTCCCGAAGAAGCAGAACGCTTTTTCAGGAGCGGTGACATTGATATGGCAATAGTCTTTAGCGAACGTTTCTCGGACAATCTCTATACCGGTGAGGCTGGAGTACAGATTATTTCCGATGCCACCGACCCTAATATGGCTACCATGCAGGCGGGATACGCCACAAATATCATCTCCATGGCCAGACAGGATATGCTTCCGCCCGGAGTACGCGTATCCGCCATTGTGCCCCAAGTCAAACTGCTTTATAATCCGCAGATGAAGAGTGCCTATAATTTTGTTCCCGGTGTTATGGGGCTTATCCTGATGCTGATTTGCGCAATGATGACTTCCATCTCCATCGTGCGCGAGAAGGAGACGGGAACTATGGAAGTGTTGCTGGTTTCTCCCGTAAAGCCGCTGTTTATCATTTTTGCCAAAGCAGTGCCGTACTTTGTGTTGTCATTTGTCAATCTGATTACGATTCTGCTGCTTTCGGTCTATGTCCTTCATGTTCCGGTTGCAGGCAGCCTGTTTTGGCTGGTTGCCGTATCACTGCTTTTCATTTTCGTATCATTGGCTTTGGGACTGCTTATCTCCACTGTTACCCGTACACAGGTGGCAGCTATGCTGGTATCCGGCTTGATGCTGATGATGCCCACTATGTTGCTTTCGGGAATGATATTTCCTATTGAGAGCATGCCTGCCATTTTGCAAGGTATTTCTACGGTGATTCCCGCACGTTGGTATATTCAAGCGGTACGCAAATTGATGATAGAGGGTGTGGATATATCACTGGTGCTGACCGAAATCGGTATACTGACTGTTATGGCGGTACTCCTGATAACCGTTAGCTTCAAGAAATTCAAAAACCGGTTGGAGTGAAGTTGTTCCGATTATAATTATTCACCGGCCGGCAAAGTCAACGTATCCGTGTGTTAAATATGTAAGATGTGTCATAACCGTAGAGCATAAACAGTAGTATCCTTATGATTAAATATCTGATAGAAAAAGAATTCAAGCAGTTGTTCCGCAACTCATTCTTGCCTAAGCTGATTTTCATATTCCCTTGTATGATTATGATACTGATGCCTTGGGCTGCCAATCTGGAGATAAAGAATATTAATCTCAATGTCGTCGATAATGACCGTAGCGTTGTGTCCCGTCGTCTGGTGGATAAGCTCGATGCTTCCACTTATTTCCGTCTGACAGCGTTTCCCGATACGTATGATGAGGCTTTGTACGGTATTGAGGCTGGTACGGCAGATGTTATTTTGGAGATTCCCCGTGATTTCGAGAAAGACTGGATAAACGGCAAAGCTCCCCGTCTGCTTGTTGCCGCCAATGCGGTGAACGGAACAAAAGGAAGTTTGGGCGGTTCTTATCTTTCTGCCATCATCGGTGACTATACCCGTGAACTGAAGTCGGAAATGGCTGTAAGACCATTGGCAGGCAAACTACTTCCTCGTATCGGTATTTCTACATTGAATCTCTATAATCCTACGCTGAACTATAAGCTCTTTATGGTTCCTGCACTTATGGTGATGCTGCTGACGCTGATTTGCGGCTTTCTTCCCGCCCTTAATGTAGTGGGCGAGAAAGAGGCGGGTACGATTGAACAGATCAATGTGACACCGGTCGGTAAATTCACGTTTATTACTGCCAAATTGATACCTTATTGGCTGATAGGTTTTGTGGTACTTACCATTTGTTTTGTCCTTGCATGGTTGCTTTACGGCATTCTGCCTGCCGGACATTTTTTCACTATTTACGGTTTTGCGCTGATATTTCTGCCGGTTGTATCCGGATTCGGTCTGGTTATATCCAATCATTCGGCAACGTTACAGCAAGCCATGTTCGTTATGTGGTTCTTTATGCTTGTACTTATTTTGTTGAGCGGGCTGTTTACGCCGGTCCATAGTATGCCCGAATGGGCGCAATGGATTACCCGTATCAATCCGTTGAGGTATTTTGTAGAGGTGATGCGTACGATATACCTTCGCGGCGGTGGTTTTGCGGAGTTGCTTCCCCAATTGGGTATCTTGTCCGTATTTGCTGTGGCAGCTAATGTTTGGGCGGTAAAGAGCTACAGGAAAAGTAATTGAGAAAGTCGGTAAGGTAATTTTCTCCTGATTGTTCCGTGAAAGCATGGTCAGTCATTCCTTTTTTCTATCTTTGCAGGCAAATTAATCAATACCTTATACCGAATGAACACGCAAAACTCTTATCTTGTTTCAAAGCCGCATTACGAGATACTCGACGGGCTTCGTGGCGTAGCTGCCGTAATGGTAGTCGCTTTTCATCTGCTGGAAGCGCATTCCGGCGGCAATCACTTGGAACAAATTATCAATCACGGTTACCTGGCTGTAGATTTTTTCTTTATGCTTTCCGGTTTTGTTATCGGTTATGCCTATGACGACCGCTGGAGCAGGATGAGCATCGGTACTTTCTTCAAGCGGCGTATTATCCGTTTGCATCCTATGGTGATAGTGGGAAGCATAGTGGGTGCGGTGTTCTTTTATTTTCAGGAGTCGTCCTGCTTTCCGGCTATTCAGGATACATCGGTAGGGACTATGCTACTGGTAATGCTGCTGGGGTGTACGCTGCTTCCGCTTCCTTTGAAATGGGACATTCGCGGCTGGACCGAGATGCATCCGCTGAACGGACCGGCGTGGTCGCTTTACTACGAATACATAGGTAATATTCTTTATGCATTGTTTATCCGCAAGTTCAGCAAGACAGCTTTGTCCGTTCTCGTTGTTGTGGCGGGATGTTTTACGGTGCATCTTTGTCTTACCGCACCTGCGGGTGATATTGTCGGCGGCTGGGCGTTGAATTGGGAACAGCAGTACGTAGGGCTTGTCCGGTTGATGTATCCTTTCTTTGGCGGATTACTGCTGTCCCGTCTGGGGTGGATTGTTCGTATTGAGAAGCGTGCGTTCTGGTGGTGCAGTCTGATGATTGTGGCAGTTTTGGCATTTCCCCGTCTGGGCGGTGAAAATCATTATTGGATGAACGGACTCTATGAGGCCTGCTGCATTCTTTTTGTCTTTCCTGTGATTGTGTCCATGGGGGCGGGAGGTAAGGTGACGGGCAAACGTTCTACCGCTGTGTGCAAGTTTCTGGGAGATATTTCGTATCCGGTATACATAACACATTATCCGTTGGTGTATACCTACACGGCGTGGGTGTGCAATAATAATGCTACTTTAGCGGAAAGCATTCCTTATATGATACTGACCTTTGCCGGTGCTTTCGTGCTTGCCTATGCCTGTCTGAAACTCTATGACGAACCTATACGCAAATGGCTGACAGACCGATTCCTGAAAAGGAAAGAAAGCTGTTAAAAGTTAGTTCTCGTGTAGTGAGGTAAACGCATGTACAATGTAATCCAGTTCAGGTATGATAAAAAAGTCCCGATGCAGTTTATTCAGAATCTGCACCGGGACTTTTCTCTAATTACCAGTTATCTTATTTTACGTCAATGAATCTTTTGGCCTTTTCTTTTTCCTGTTCGGAAAACTTCGGCAAGTCTATGTTCAATACGCCGTTTTCTACTTGGGCGGAAATCTTTTCTTTGTCTACATCGTCCGGAAGGATCATTGTCTGTTGGAATTTGGAGTATGAGAATTCGCGACGCAGATAGCGGCCTTCTTTCTTCTCTTCCTTGTTTTCCGTTTTCTTCTCCATGCTGATGACCAAGTTGTTTTCTTCATCGATATGGACGTTGAAGTCTTCTTTGGTCATTCCGGGAGCTGCCAACTCTACCTTGTATTCCTTTTCTGTTTCAAATACGTTAATGGCGGGGGCCGTTGCATTGGCTTTTACCATCCAATCGTTATCAAAGAAATCGTTAAAGATACTTGGTAACCAATTCTGAGTTCTTCTTACAGGCATCATAATCATAGTCTCCTATCTTTAAAAAGTTATACATTCGTTTTGCCCTGAACTTCGGTTTTCGATGTTCCCCGATGTTTACCTTTCGGCTTTCACCGTCTGTATCTTGAACCGTCGTTCACTTACTGTTATGGCAAACTGTATGCCAACAGGTTTGTACTCACTTTATTGACTAATTGTCATTGTTGGTCTGACTATTTTACCTGTATAATGCCAATATTGCTATCTTTTTATTTAAAATTGATTGAATTTCATACTAATTTAAAACGCATTCGCCAGCGCTTGCTTTCTTCGTCCCAGTCGTGGCTGATAATTTTGAAAGTTCCTATCTCGGAAGTGTTGGCAACGTGTGTACCGATGCAAAGGCATTCGTCATAATCACCGACTTTTACTATACGTATGGTTTCCGAAGCGTCTTCGGGTAACCGTTCCAAATCGAACCGTCCTTTGGCTTCTGCCTGAGTGATGAATTCGGTAGTGACAGGCAGATGCCGTGCTATCACTTCATTTACCGCTTTTTCCAGACTCTCTATTTGCTCTTCCGTGGGGCAGGCATTGAGCCGATAATCCAATTTACTTTTTTTGCGTTCTATATGAGCGGAGACGGAACGGCCGCAACCGAATAATCTGATCATTGTCTGATTAATGATGTGTTCGGTGGTGTGCATAGGCGGGTATTCCTGTTTGTTGTGCTCATTGAGTTTCGCTTGTTGTTCCATAAGTTCTTCTTTTAAAATACTGTATACATGTATGTCCGCATATTCTCCCGAAGCCAATAACTCTCCGGCCCGTTCCGTTCCTTCAAGGCGGAAGCCAAGCCTGACGGGAATGCCGTTGCTTGCTACATTGCCCGTGGCACAACGTATCTGTATGCGTTTTATGTTTTTGGTTTCGACGGCCCATCGGCATAGGCGGCGGACACAATCGGTCATGATGCCCTGATGCTGGTATTCGGGCAGAAGCCAGTAACCGATTTCCGTGCGGTGATTGGCAAAGTCGGAAAAATGAAAACCTATCAGTCCGCAAATTTCATTCTCTCTGTTCCAAATACCGAATATAGGTTCGTAGCTGTCGGCAGGGGCGGAGAGGACCCCTTTCAGAAAGTTTTCCTCATCGGTTACGGACTTCAGGTTGTCTACAAAAGGCAACCATGTCCGCATATAGTTGCGGTGGGTATCTATGGCACGGTATATGGCAGCGGCATCTTCTACCGTTACTTCACGCAGCACAATATCCGGACGGATTTCAAAAGATACATTTAAATGGTTGAAAGGCTTTGTCTCTTTCTGCCTGTCCTGTATCCTTTCCTTGAGTTTGCTCCAGGCGTGGGTGTCGAACAGGCAGCTTTCGCGCATGGTGTGATACATCTCCTTGAACCGGGACATCGGAATGGTGAAGCTTAATAACTCTGCCTCGAAATGAGGACGGACAGACGGGTCGAAGAATCCCAAAAAGGTGCGTTTGCCTTGTTTCCGGTTTTCAAGGATAGCCTGAGTCACTACGGAACAACAGCCCGAACCGAAAGGAGCTGATACGGCATCCGTTGCATTGCTGTCGAAAAAAGCCCATGTGGCAAGTCCTGCCAGCATGTCCGGCGTGGCAAGAAACAATATGCCTTCCACTTTGTCGAAAGAACCAATCTTGTCGATTCGTGCAAAGTGCAGGTAGGCTTTTTCCGCTTTAGGCACTTGCAATTCCTGTATGAAGTCAACAACCATATCGGGTGTTTTCTTGTATTTCTCTTTCAAAGAGACGAAGCCGGGCACATGTTCCGGCATATCCGTGAAGCCTGTGTAGAACTTGCCGCCTCCACAGCCTATTGTTTCGGCATTGAGGCTGATTATTTTTCCGTTTCTTACTTGCGCCATGCTTTTAAAGAAGCACCCGTTTACTTTCTCTGCCGGAGCTTCCGGTTGGTCGGAGTACCAAAATACGATGGGAAGTCCGGCCTGCTGCCCGAAAGCTTCCCGATAATTGCCTATAAACGTATGTATATCCATTCCCTTCTATTTTTCACCAAAGATAATTAATATTCCGGGAATTTCTTTTCCGGTATGCGAAAATACGGTTTTATGCTAACCGAGCAGCGCCATATAAGCCAGTTCTCCGATGATAAACAAGCTGACTGCACCTATCAGAACCGCTTCGCCCAGCAAATACCCTAATGCTGCATGCAAAATAGTGCAGTGGTATTTGGATATTTCGCTATGATGCCGATGCCGCCAGGCTATCATTCCACACAAGGCGGGAGCAACGAACAGCAGGAATATGAATCCCGCTGTCGATGCTCCCGACCACATGCCGCTTATTCCTAACAGAATTTCCATGAGCAAAGTTCCGCAGATAAGAAAAAGCATGAATAAGGAGAATTTCGGAATGGCAGTTATCTGCTCTCTGCGCATTTTACGGATTAACCGTATGTAGGCTACTACTCCTGCAATGGGCAATGCAAGAAGAAAAAGAAGGATGATAGTGGCCGTTATATAGGACAAGATTATCTTCATTTTCGGTAAATATTATTTTTCTTTTCCAAACAGTAAGTACATATAATTAGCTAATGGCGTATTTTATTGACACAAACTGATTTAAACTATTTGCTTCTCTCAAATTAAAAGGTACTGACGAGAACCTTTGATGCAAATATATAAGAAAGAAAATATAAAACCAAACAACCGATTGGTTTTTGAAAAATAAGAAAGAAAAACCGGAAAAGTGGCTGGAAAATTAATCAGGAGTGGACAGGAAAACCGGGAGTGTTATAATTGTTTCTGAATACGAGATACATTATTATTCCCGTTAAAGCATGCTATAAATAGCGGAAATGGTGGTAAAAGGGGGTCAATGTAAAAACCTGAGGGGTAATATTTGTAAAAATCCTATCTTTGCATAAAACTAACTCAGAAATCTTATGG
>NZ_JBCODG010000029.1:0-59547 GCF_040928965.1 Bacteroides sp. 2201st1_D9_2201SCRN_220225
AATAACAAAGCCCGGGCTTGAGAAAGTCTGGGCTTTGCGCATAAAAAGAGGCTGTGTCAGCATTTTGACACAACCTCTTTTTATTTAGAAATAGGAGTTTGGGATTAACCGTTAACTCTTTTTTCTTTAATTCTTGCTTTCTTACCGGTAAGAGCACGCAGGTAGTACAATTTAGCGCGACGAACTTTACCCACTTTGTTCACTTCGATGCTGTCGATAGCCGGTGATTCAATCGGGAAAATACGTTCTACACCTACAGTACCAGACATCTTACGTACAGTAAAACGCTTCTTCTCTCCATGTCCGGCAATCTTGATAACAACGCCACGGTACAACTGTACACGTTCTTTGTTACCTTCGACGATACGATATGCTACTGTAACAGTGTCACCTGCCTTGAAGCTCGGGTGTTGTTTGCCGGTAGCAAATGCTTCTTCTGCAATTTTAATTAAATCCATTGTTCTTATTATTAAATTGTTTGATCGTTACAACGCAACATACCAGGCTTCTCACTCGGTGTCCTGACAGCGATTGCGCGAAAGCGGTGCAAAGGTAGAGTTTTTCTTTTGATTGACAAAGAGATGTACTCTTTTTCTTTTTTGCCGGATGGAAAGAAATGCCGTTCCTCTTTGGGATTACAGCAAAAGAAAAGTATATTTGTAGCAATTTAAAAATGGATGAATATGAAGAAATGTTATTTGAAAATCGTCTCAGGAACAGCGTTGGCAGTGATGTTTTTGTTTGCATCTTGCCATTCGGCCTACGAAGTGACAAAAGCCGAAGGGCGCATGCAGCCGATAGACTCTACCTATGATGTTGCTCCCGATGCGGAAGCCATGGCGTTGCTTGCCCCCTACAAGGCGAAGATAGACAGTATGATGTACCGGGTAGTGGGCACTGCCGAGATGTCTATGGATAAAGGAGCTCCCGAAAGCCTCCTTTCCAATCTGGTGGCCGATGTGCTGCGCGGAGCGGCTGCGCAGGTGCTTGGAAAACCTGCCGATATGGGGCTTGTGAATATGGGCGGATTGCGGAACGTGCTGACGGAAGGCCCCATTACTTGCGGCAACATCTACGAAATACTGCCGTTCGAGAACTCACTTTGTGTCGTGACTTTGAAAGGTGTTTATCTGAAGCAACTGTTTGAGAGCATTGCGGCACGCGGCGGCGAAGGAGTCAGCGGTGTGAAGTTGCGGATTACCAAAAGCGGAAAGTTGCTGGGGGCTACTGTAGCCGGCAAGCCGGTTGTCGACGACAAGCTGTACACGGTTGCCACTATTGATTATCTGGCCGACGGCAATAGCGATATGACCGCCCTGATTCAGGCTGAAAAGAGAGATTGTCCGCCGGGTGCGACCTTGCGCGGTCTGTTTATGGACTATGTAGAGCAACAGACGGCAGCAGGCAAGAGGATTACTTCGCGCATGGAAGGACGAATCACCGTGGAAGATTAAGAACAGAAAACTAAAAAAGAGAATTCGATGAAACGTATATCTATATATTGCCTGCTGATGTTCTGCGCATTGCTGACAGCATCGGCACAGCAGACCAAGCAATTGGTCATTCTGCACACAAGTGACACTCACAGCCGTATCGAACCGATTGACCTGCACGCTGCCGACCCGTATGCAGGGGCGGGCGGTGTGGTACGCCGCGCCACTTTTCTGAAAGATTTCCGTACCAAGAATCCGGATGTCCTGCTCTTTGACTGCGGCGACATTTCGCAAGGTACTCCCTATTACAATCTTTTCCGGGGCGAGGTGGAAGTCCAGATGATGAACCTTATGGGCTATGATGCCATGACTATCGGTAATCATGAGTTTGACTTCGGGCTGGATAATATGGCGCGTTTGTTCCGTATGGCCCACTTTCCGGTGGTATGTGCCAATTACGATGTCACCGGAACAGTTCTTGAGGGACTGGTGAAACCTTATGTAGTCCTGGAACGCGGAGGTATAAAAATCGGAGTGTTCGGGGTGAGCCCCAAGATGGAAGGGCTGGTACAGGCCGATAAGTGTGAAGGCATTGTATACAACGATCCTATTGTTGCGGCGCAAGAAGTAACCGACCTTTTGCGGACCAAGGAAGGGTGTGATGTCGTTATCTGTCTTTCCCATCTCGGCTTCCGTCTTAAAAATGAAGTCTGCGATGAGAAGCTGGCGGCGGCAACCAGGGGAATTGATGTAATATTGGGCGGCCATTCCCATACTTTTATGGAGAAACCGGCTTTCTGCCTGAATGCGGAGGAGAAGAGTATTCCGGTATTGCACACCGGGAGAAGCGGCATTTTTGTAGGAGAATTGGATTTGACACTGACGAAGGAATAGCGGATGAAAAGGCTGTTACTGTTTATACTGGTTATAATGGGATGTTGCGGGCGTTTTGCTTCGGATGCGAAACGTTGTCCGGCTACACCTACCGTTGTTTCCCCCGTAGAGCCGTTGCTGGTGAGGTCGGTAGTGGATGATGTGCGATGCAGGCAGTGGGTGGATTCGGTTTTGGGCACACTCAGCCTGAAAGAGCGGATAGGACAGCTTTTTATCTATACAATCGCCCCCTATCAGGACAAGGGCAACAAGGAGTTGCTGCGCAAGGTTGTCGAGGATTATAAAGTCGGCGGTTTGCTGTTTTCCGGCGGACTGATGCAAAACCAGGCCATGCTGACGAATGAAGCGCAACGCATGGCGGATATTCCTCTGTTGATTACGTTTGACGGTGAGTGGGGGCTTTCCATGCGTCTGCGGGGTACACCCGTCTTTCCGAAGAATATGGTACTGGGATGTATACAGAACGATACCCTGCTCTATGAGTATGGCAGGGAAATGGCAAGGCAGTGCCGGGAACTTGGTGTACAGGTGAATTTTGCTCCGGTGGCGGATGTCAACATCAATCCGAAGAATCCGGTTATCAACACCCGCTCTTTCGGTGAAAATCCGGTGAACGTTGCCAATAAGGTTATCGCCTATGCCAGAGGTCTGGAAGACGGCGGAGTACTCTCGGTATCCAAACATTTTCCGGGGCATGGGGATACGGACGTGGATTCGCATAAATCGCTTCCGGTTTTACCGTTCACGCGCGAGCGTTTGGACAGTGTCGAGTTGTATCCTTTTAGAAAAGCTGTTCAGGCAGGGGTAGGCGGCATTATGGTGGGGCATTTGGAAGTGCCTGCTTTTGAGGCGCAGCGCGGATTGCCTTCTTCCCTTTCCCGCAATGTGGTTTATGACTTGCTGACACGCGAATTGCAGTTCCGGGGACTTGTCTTCACAGATGCTTTGGCTATGAAGGGAGTTTCCAAACATGAGTCGCTCTGCTTGAAAGCATTGCAGGCGGGGCATGACTTACTGCTCGTTCCCCGGCGTATAAAAGAAGAAGTGGATGCCATACTGGCTGCCGTAAAGCGCGGTGAGTTGACGGAGCAGGCGGTGGAGGAGAAATGCAGAAAGGTATTGACTTATAAATATGCACTTGGGCTGAATAAGAAGCCTCTTATTCGTCTTTCCGGATTGGGAACCCGAATTAATACGCCTTATACGCGGGATTTGATTCGTCGTTTGAATCTGGCGGCTGTTACCGTGCTGGGCAATGCGACGAAAGTGCTGCCATTGGATCCGGCGATTAAAGACGTTGCGGTGTTGAATGTCGGGGAAGCAGCGGAGATACGGCCTTTTATCAAGCAGCTTTCCGAATATACGCATCCGGTAGAGTTCCAATTGGGAAAAGATTTACCGGCGGCAGGACGTAAGGCTTTGAGAGATAAACTGTCCGGATATAAACGTATTCTGGTATGTGTTACCGAGCATCGTCTGGCGGCTTATCAGTCTTTCTTTGCGGAGTTTGCTCCGGACGTTCCGGTGGTGTATGTGTGCTTTATTCCCGGCAAGCAACTGCCACAGATACGTCAGGGCATATCGGCAGCCGAAGCGGTGGTATTGGCGCATTCTTCGAATGATGACGTACAGCGGCAGGTGGCCGGGATACTTTATGCGGATGCCGTGGCTGACGGCCGGCTTTCGGCAAGTATCGGCAGTTTGTTTGCCGCCGGAGAAGGGATGACCTTAAGTCCGCAGACAAAGTCTCATTTCATTCCCGAAGAGCATGGCCTGGATTCCCGCTTATTGGCACGGATTGATATGATTGCCCGGGAAGGCATACGGGAAGGAGCCTATCCGGGATGCCAGGTAGTGGTTTTGAAGGACGGGAAAGAGATGTATAATAAGGCTTTCGGTACTTATACATATACAACCGGAAATAAGGAAGCGGTTCCGGTGACACCGGCATCCGTATATGACGTTGCATCTTTGACGAAGACGACAGCTACCTTATTGGCCGTAATGAAGCTTTATGATAAAGGCCGTTTAAGCCTGACAGACCGTGTGTCTGATTATCTTCCCTACCTGCAGGATACGGATAAACGCAATATAACGGTCAGGGAACTGCTGTTCCACCAGTCGGGATTGCCTTCCACCTTGCTGTTCTATCAGGATGCCATTGATGAGGATAGTTACGAGGGTACATTATTTAAGGCACGGCCGGATAAACTGCATCCTGCCCGTATCGGGCGGCAGACGTGGGCTAACCCGAATTTCCGTTTCCGTCCGGGGCTGACGTCGAAAGTACGTACAGCCGAATGTACTTTACAGGTCTGTGACAGTCTTTGGTTGAATAAGTCCTTTAAAAAGGAGTATCTCCAAAAGATAGCGGATGCGCCTTTGAGGGATAAACGGTATCGTTATAGCTGTGTGGGCTTCATTCTGCTGCAGCAGGTGGTTGAGGCACGTGCGGGAATGCCTATGGATGAGTTTCTTGCTCAAGAGTTTTATACTCCGATGGGGCTGAAGCGTACCGGGTATCTTCCGTTACGGTTCTTGTCTAAAGAGGAGATTGTGCCTTCGTCCGTTGACCCTTTCCTGCGGAAAACAGTTTTGCAAGGATTTGTACACGATGAATCGGCCGCTTTTCAAGGCGGTGTTTCCGGTAATGCGGGATTGTTCTCTACGGCTGAGGAAGTGGCGCAGATTTATCAGATGCTGCTGAATGGCGGTGAGTTGAACGGAAAACGTTATTTAAGCAAGGAGACGTGCAGGCTCTTTACCACTACGGTTGCCAAGGGGTGTTGCCGTGGTCTGGGCTTCGATAAGCCGGATGTGCAGAATCCTGCGAAAAGTCCCTGCGCCCTTTCCGCTCCGGCATCGGTGTACGGACATACGGGCTTTACCGGAACTTGTGCATGGGTAGATCCGGATAACGGCTTGGTGTATGTATTCCTCAGCAACCGTATTTATCCGGAGGTATGGAATGCGAAATTGCTGAAATCGGATATTCGGGAAAGAATACAGGAAGCGATGTATCGGGCTGTGTTGAAGTAAGGTAATCGCATCAGAATAAAAAAAGGAGATGCCGGCTAACTTGAAATCGTTAGGCTGCATCTCTTTTTTTTGAAACAATTAATTTATTCTGTTAAGTTTTAGGTGTGTATGTCAGAATGCAATACCGATACGCAGACCTAAGTTGTTCATACCGTCCACACTGTAAGTGAAGAGGTCGCCTTTGTTGGTCCCGTAGCTGTAATAGGCTGCGAAGTGCAGGCCCGGACCGTAAGCCCACGGGTAAACGTTGAAACCGATTTCCGGAGATACGTAGAATCCCCATGTATCTTTATTGGTTTCAAATACATTGAAAGTGGACTTCAACTGTGCATACTGTGTACCGAGTTTTACGCCCACATACGGTTGGAATGCACCGCCACGGTTCCACGCATAACGTGTGGCAAGACCGAAAGGCAACTGGAATACGGTATGCTGCTGGTCGGTATTCAAACTGCCGCTCGTACCGACCGGCAAGGTCTGACGGCTGAAATATTCATGGTTGCTATGATAAGCCAGGAAGCCTCCCAAAGCAAAGTTGGACGTCAGGAAGTAACCGCCTTCAAAGTTCATCCCCCATCCGCTGCCTTTGTCGGCAAAGTGGTTGTTTAAGGGGAAATTGAACTGCCAGTCGATGTTGGCATAACCGTTATCGGTCATCTGTGCCTTTGCCGGCATGGCGAAGACAAGGGCGAGGGCGGCGATTGCGAATGCCCTCAAGGATATATATTTCAATGTTTTCATACTTGTTCTTGTTTTATAAATTCAACAATAGCTTTCTATCGGGATAGAAGAAGTCGGTAGTTTATCTCGGCTGGGCACTCATTCTGTTAAGATAGGCAGATTGTGTAAAAGCCTGGTTCACGCCTTCCACTGCCATTTTGGTGTTGAAAGAGGTCGAGCCGCTCAATAACCCGCTCATGTAGCTGGTCCACAGTACGGGAAGTTTTTCCTTTTCGCCTTGGGGAGCGTCGAGGTTCAGCAATTCGGTGATGAAGGAACCGGTACTATAAGCATAGTTTACGGCATACGGATAGTACCATCCGCCCCAGTTACCCCAGTAAGGAGCATCCCAATAGCCCGGGTAGTTCCACCACCATTCGGGGCGTCCGTAGTCCGTAAAGTAGTAAGTGCTCTTTACGTAACTCACTTGCAAACCGAGGTCGGCGTTTTCGCGATTGTATATACGGACATAACCACGGTTGTTCATATTGGCAGCGTATGCGCTGAGAATTTCCTGTGCACTTTCGTCTTTCCAATATTCGGCGTCTTTACTGTTGCCGATAACAAGGATGCTATCCGGTAAGTAATAGGTTTTGAAAGCTTTGAAGTCTGCTTTCGTGTCATAATTGGTATAAACCAGATACTTGCTGTCCAGCTTATCCATGTCGGGGTCTTTTTCGCAAGATACGAATGCTATTGCGAAGACCGCTAATAATAAGGGAATAAATTTCTTCATACTTCTATAATGTTTAGGTTAAATATAAATTCCTGCCCTATTGGTACCTTAGGCTTTTGGAGAAAGAACAAGATAAAAAATAAAAGGTTCAAAAATAGATGTGTTAAATGTGCGGTGGACTATAAAGAAACTGGTATGTTTTCTTTTTATTCAGATGGGTATGAATGGCTTTTCAGACTATCATTGCCAGTTCGTTGGCATAACCGTGCCATATAGGTGGCACAGTTGTGCCAATAAATAGGCATTGTTGTGCCAACAAAGTGGCACAATAATAATTCAAGGCGGTGGAATTAGCTGGTTTTAAATAGTTGTTACCGCTTTGGGACTTTTTATCCAATAAGCAGAATAGTTAATAGATACTCTGTGCATAAAACGTAGTAGTTTGGTCTGTAAAATACGGTTGATTGTTTTTTAAAAAGCAAATTGCTATGAGAGATATATTGAGAAAAGTATGAGAGACGACAGGGTAAAATATGAGAGATATAGGTCAATAGAATCATTTCTTATTTATTATCTTGCTGATAATTATTATGTTAGCTGTAGTTTGTGAGAGACGTGAGAGATGAAAAAAAACTGGTATGCCTGAATTCAAGCCGGGATTTTGGGCTTCTTACTATGAATGTTTAAAGTTTACTACTCTTATTTCTATGGTGAGGAGCACTTTATAGAGGGACATCATATCATTGCAACGAACGGGTACCTGCATCCGTTGTTTCAGGAGCTGTCGGCGGAGGTTCCCCCGTTGGAGATGTAGGAGAAACGGTCTGCTTATTAATCCTTGCTACTATTATGAAACATACACTTCTTTTTATAAAAGACTGGCTCCATTCATTCTTATCTTTATTGTTTCCCCGTTGTTGCATAGTTTGTGGCAGGCCGCTGTCAAAGGGTGAAGAATGTCTTTGTACTATATGTAATATCACCCTTCCGCGTACGAACTGTCATCTCCGGAAGGATAATCCGGTAGAACGGCTTTTCTGGGAGCAGATACCTTTGGAGAGGGCACCTCTTTTTTCTTCTACCGGAAAGGGAGTGATTTCCGGCAGATTCTTCATCAGCTGAAGTATGGGGGAAAGAAAAAGATCGGAACAGTCATGGGAAGATATATGGCTGCCGAGTTATTGGATTCGGATTTCTTCGAGGGAGTTGATGTGATAATTCCCATACCATTGCATAAAAAGAAACAGCAGTTCCGTGACTATAACCAAAGTGAATGTATAGCACGGGGTATTGCGGCTGTGATGGGTATTGCCGTATGTGTGGAATCGGTAGTCCGCCGGAAGAATACGGAGACACAGACACGCAAATCCGTATTCGAGCGCTGGGAGAATGTGGATGGAATTTTTGAATTGAATCATGCGGATTCTCTGGTCGGAAAGCATATTCTGATTGTGGATGATGTATTGAGAACAGGGGTTACCACTGTTGCGTGTGCTTCACGGCTGGCGGAGGTTGAAGGAGTGCGATTAGTGTGCTGACGCTGGCGATGGCGGATTGATTATTCTTGATCGGGGAAAATACTTAAATCCCACTTGTTCTTCCATTCAATGCTTATCAATACTTATGGATTAATTTCCGGCAAATTTCCCCTATATTCTTGAATTAATATTTGTTAACTTATTCGCTGTAATACTTTTTAATATCTATTGTGTATTCCCTAATAGATATTGAACTATAAACATTAAAGACTAATATTATGGAAAAAGATTCTCCTTTTTCATTCACCGGTAGAAGGTGTATTGTAGCTCTAATGTGCATATTTGTCACAACTCTTGTTTATGCACAGCAGCAAAAAATATCGGTTAGTATCAAAGAGCTTCCTCTTAAAGAAGCTATCAATCAGATAGCGGAGAAGGCTTCGATGAATGTAGCCTATAGTAAAGAATTTGTGGATACGAATAGGAAAGTGTCATTGGAGGTAAAAGACACAGAGGTGAACAGAGCACTGACTCTTTTGCTGAAAGGGACTAACATCGGATTCCGTTTCCTGGATGACAGTATTTTGTTTTATAATAAAGAATATCAAAATAAAACAGAACCTGTCGAGCCGCAGGAGAGTAGGAAGGAACTATACGTGAAAGGTAAGGTAACTGACGAGAATGCGGAAGCGATTATCGGGGCTACCGTATCGGTAAAAGGAGCAACTACTGGTACAATCACCGATATCAATGGTCAGTATTCCATCAAAGTGCCTTATGGAAGCACTCTTCGCTATTCATACGTGGGCTACCGTGAAGAAAGCGTCATGGCGAAAGAAACGACAGTAAATGTGGTGATGAAAGAGGATGCTGTCAGCCTGGAAGATGTAGTCGTTGTAGGTTATGGTGTGCAAAAGAAGGTAAATGTAACAGGTGCCGTATCTATGGTCAAAGCGGAGGCTATCGAGAACAGACCTATTACTAACGTAACTACGGGCTTGCAAGGATTGCTTCCCGGAGTTAGTATCGTTGCCTCTTCGGGACAGCCGGGTGCTGTGCCCAATATCAACATTCGTGGTACAGGAACCATCAATAGTAGTACAGCGCCTTTAATTTTGATTGATGGGGTAGCCGGGGGAGACATCAACTTATTGAATCCTTCGGATATCGAAAGCGTATCAGTGTTGAAAGATGCCGCGTCATCTGCTATTTATGGAGCGCGTGCCGCCAACGGTGTTATTCTTGTAACGACTAAAAAAGGAGAAAAGAAAGAACGGGTAGAATTCCAATATAACGGATATGCCGGCTTCCAGACTCCCACAGCATTGCCCGAACTTGTCAACGGAAGGGAGTATATGGAACTTTCCAATGAAGCTATGAGTGCTGCCGGATTTTCCAAGCCCTATACACAGGAGGCTTTCGATAAATATGATTCGGGACTGTATCCTAACGAATATTCCAATACTGATTGGGTTGATGAAATATACAAAAGCCGGGCTTTTCAGACGGGACATAATGTGAGTGCACGGGGTGGAAGCGAGAAAACCGGATTTTTCATGTCGTATGGTTACTTGGATCAGGATGGACTGGTTGTAGGTGACGGATACAGTTCCAAAAGACATAATGCGCGTATCAGTGTAAACACGGAGGTGTATGATCGTCTGAAACTGACCGGGCAGATGAGTTATGTCGATTTCTATAAGAAGGACTTAGGCTATAGCGGCACATCAGGAGTGTTCCGCCTGTCACAGCGTATGTCTCCGTTACTACCCGTCAAGTGGCAGGTTCCTGATGAGAATGGCCGGATGGTGGATAGTGAGAACTGGTCGTACGGTTCGGTACGTAACCCCTTGCAGGTAGCCTATGAGTCGGGAACGGAAGAACGGAAAACCCGGGTGCTCAATGGAATATTCAATGCAGATCTTAAAATTATAGACGGACTGAACGCAGGTATGCAGTATTCTGCTAATATATATACCCGTCAGGTGGATGAGTTTAATCCGAAGATGTTGTCTTATTATTCGGACGGTAGTCCGTTGAAAGCAAATGAAGATGCCAAGGACTATATCTCACAAAGCCATCTCGATGTTATGACCCAGACGTTGCAGTTCACCTTGAACTTTAATAAAACAATAGGGCGCCATGAGTTGGGAACATTGTTGGGATTTTCGCAAGAATGGGAAAGCAGAAGCACGCTGGGTGCTACGCGTGATAATGTGATGGTTGAGGATATTCACGTTATTAGTGCCGGTATGATTAATTTTATGAATAGCGGAACAAAAGACGAGTGGGCTTTGCGTTCTTACTTTGGTCGTGTCAACTATGCTTTTGACGGCAAATACCTGTTTGAAGCCAATCTGCGTGCCGATGGAACTTCAAGGTTTGCCAAAGGCAATCGTTGGGGATATTTTCCGTCATTCTCGGCAGGATGGAACTTTTCACGTGAAAAATTCATGGAGTTCGCTATTCCGGTATTGAGCTCGGGTAAGCTGCGTGCTTCCTGGGGTGAGTTGGGAAATCAAAACATTCCCGGTAATTACTATCCTTATTTGTCGCCTATCATAACCGAAGAGTCCTATCCTATCGGAGCTTCTAATACACCTGTTATGGGGCTTTGGCAAAACAAGATCGGTAATCCCGACATTAAGTGGGAAACCATTCGCATGCTTAATTTCGGAATGGATCTTAGTTTTTTGAACAATAGACTGAATGTGGACTTCGATTGGTATAAGAAAGAAAATATCGATGCATTGGTTCGTCCCGATGTCCCGGCTATTGTCGGGGTTCCTAGTAGTAATGTAGGTTATGTCAACCTTGGTAAGATTGATGTCAAAGGATGGGAACTTAATCTGTCATGGCGTGATAAGATCGGAAATGTAAATTACAATCTCGGGTTCAATCTGTCGGACGCCCGTAATAAAATTACCGATTTGGGTGGGACTCCGGAGTCTCTGACCAGTACGGCTTCCGGTTCGTATCGTCGGGTAGGTGATCCGATAGGTGCTTTCTATGGTTATCTGACCGATGGGCTGGCACAAGTGTATGACTTCGAATCAGTGAATACAACTACAGGTAAGTACCAGAAACCGAAGTTTCCTCTTGTTGCATCACAAAACGGCATTGTACAGCCCGGAGACATTAAGTACCGGGACATCAGTGGTCCTGACGGTGCTCCCGACGGGGTGGTTGATGACTACGATAAAGTGGTGTTCGGTGATAGAGATCCTCATTATACTTATGCAATCAAGGGTGGTTTGGAATGGAAAGGCATCGACTTCAGTTTCTATTTGCAGGGAGTAGGCAAAGTTGCCGGTTACCTTGAGGATGAGGCTCGGCATGCGTTTATCAATGACTACTCGATCCCTAAAAAAGAGCATCTTGACAGATGGACGCCTATGAATCCAAATGCTTCTTATCCCAGACTTTATCAGTCGCAGGAGCACAACAGGCTCTTCAGTGATTACTGGAAAGAGGATGCATCGTACTTGCGCCTGAAGAATATTCAGATAGGTTATCGTTTTCCTGCCCGAATGGTGGCACCTCTTGGCATTAATAGTCTTAGAGTATATGCTTCGGCAGATAACTTGTTTACTAAAACCGATTACTTCGGAGCTTATGACCCTGAAGTGAGGACCACCAGCGGAGATGTCTATCCGCAAGTAAAAACCTATGTTTTTGGATTATCAGTAACATTCTAACCTATTAAATGACCATAAAGATGAAATACTCAAAATACTTTTTAATCATTGCTTTATTGGGTATAGTTACCTCATGTAGCGATTTTCTGGATAGAACGAACCCTAACGAGCCGGACAATGTAACATTCTGGGTAAATGAAGATCAGCTTGAAAATGCCTTGCCTCCCTGTTACGAAGCTTTGCAAAAAGACTATCTCGTGAATTGGACCGAATCAACGGCCGAAACTGTTATGTGGGGGAATATTACCAGTGGACTGAGTAAGGTTTCGGGAGGCAAGCACTCTTATACTGATGGCTTTCCTTTCACTACTTATTGGACAGGAGCGTATAGTTATATTTATCGCTGCAATAATTTCCTGGACAATTATAATAAAGCGCAGGTAGCTCAAAGTAAGAAAGACGTTTATGCCGCAGAAGTAAAAACCATCCGGGCGCTTATGTACTTTTACCTCACGACATTTTGGGGGGATGTTCCCTGGGTAGGAGAAGTCATCCAGCCCGAAGATGCATATATCGAACGTACTCCTAGAGAGAAAGTCATTGATCTGCTCGTCGAGGATTTGAAATGGGCGGCAGAGCGCATGCCTGAAGAAAGATATACAGGAGACAAGCTGGGAAGACTCGACCGCTGGGGCGCTTTGGCTATATTGGCACGTATTGCCTTGCAAAACGAAAGGTGGGAACTGGCTGCAAAAACGAGTGAATATATCATCGAAAACAGTCCCTATGGCCTGTATGAATATGAAAAACTGTTCCATCACGAAGGGGATGTCGAGAATGATCCGAAAAATATCGAAGCCATCGTATATAGCCTTTTTGTACCCGAAATCCGTACGCAAAGTCTGCCCAATGAAACTTGCTGTCCGACAGACTACATACGTCTCAATCCGACGAAGTCGTTAGTGGATGCTTATCTGTGTACAGACGGTAAGCCGGCAAAAACCGGACTGGAATATTATAAAAAGACCGGTGTGCAGACCTCATCGTTATACAAGTCGCCTGAAGAGCATTATGTGGATTACTTCCGGAACAGAGATCCTAGAATGAAGATGACTTTATATGCTCCGGGTGACAAATGGCCGGGAGGAGATGACGGTGACCCTGATGCGGATAAGGCCAACGAGACATTTAATTTGCCTCGTTTTGCTTCATTGCAAAATAATAACCGTGTGGGGGCAAATAGCCGTACAGGCTTCTATCTGAAAAAGTATAACGATATTGATTTGGCCGGTTCGAGTGTAAACGGACATGGGAATCTTAATGTCATCCGTTTTGCCGAAATCTTGTTGATTTGGGCCGAAGCCACTTTCGAACTGCAAGGCAAGAATCTGACACAAGCACAGATTGACTACTCCATTAACAGGCTTAGAGATCGTGTGAATATGCATCGTATGAACCTCGACGAACTTAGCGCATGGGGGATGGATCTCGAAACCGAATTGAGAAGAGAACGTCGCATTGAGTTGGCAGGTGAAGGAACAAGATACGCCGATGTGATGCGCTGGCGTGAAGGCGAACTTCGCTTTGGACGTGCCATCACCGGTCCTAGCCTGAAAGTTTGTATGAATGATTTGGGCGCCAACCCATATCCCGATACCGGAGTAGATGAGTTTGGTGATGTTATCTACGAAAAATCTACCGCGGAAGGCGGCGCGCGTTACTTCGACGCAACGAAACATTATTTGTGGCCCGTGCCTAATCCCGAGCGTCAGAAGAACCCTCTGTTAGGACAAAATCCGGGCTGGGAAAAGTAATCATTAAAAAATAGAAATCATGTATTCAATGAAGAAATATTTATTATTGTTTTTATGCCTGACTTTGGGCGTTGCCTATGCGCAAGATACTCTACGGGTGCGGGTAATGACCTATAATTTGAGATTTGGCGAACTGGCATCTTTAGAGGAACTTGCTCATCACATCAAATCCTTCAAGCCTGATTTTGTGGCACTTCAGGAAGTGGATAGCAAAACAGACCGTAAGCGTACCCCGCATCAGAAGGGAAAGGATTTTATATCCGAACTTGCCTATCATACAGGGATGTTTGGGCTTTACGGAAAGACGATTGACTATTCTACCGGTTATTATGGCATTGGGATGTTAAGTAAATATCCATATATTTCTGTACAAAAGATAATGCTGCCCCATCCGGTCAAAGAGCATGAGAGGCGGGCCATGCTGGAGGGATTATTCGAAATGGGGAATGATACCATTGTTTTTACCTCTACGCATCTGGACGTCAACTCTCAAGAAACAAGGGCGGAGCAAATAAAATTTATTACCGGGCATTTCAAAAATTATAAATATCCTATAATTTTGGGAGGTGATTTCAACGCGCGTCATTACTCCGAGGCAATACGTGGTATGGATAGTTGGTTTGCTGCGAGTAACGATGATTTCGGGATGCCGGCATGGAAACCTGTGATTAAGATTGATTACTTGTTTGCATACCCGCAAAAAGGATGGCGTGTGATTAGTACGCAAACTGTTCAGTCGCTTTTGTCAGACCATTTACCGATTATTACGGAACTGGAATATGTGAAGGAAGCATCGAAGAAAAAATATTGATACTCACTTATAACATTTATGATTTTCTATGATACATACAATAATCAAGTATTTACTGATTTCAACAACGCTTTTTTTCTGCTCATGCCACAAGCCTAAGACGGATATTATCACCCCCGCCAAACAGTTAATAGAACGTCAGATTGGGGAAAGAGCACAGTCTATCCACTTTGAATATATCGAACCATCCGATGGTAAAGATATATTCGAAGTGATAGCAAGCGACGGCCGGCTTACCCTAAGGGGAAGTAGCTCCGTTGCTATCTGTTACGCTTTTCATACGTACATGAAAGAGGCCTGCAAGAGTATGAAAACATGGAGCGGTGAACATATAACGTCGGTGATGCCGTGGCCTGATTATGAATTGTATGAACAGGTGTCCCCTTATGAGTTGCGCTATTTTCTTAATGTTTGTACATTCGGCTACACTACCCCTTACTGGGACTGGGAGCGTTGGGAGAAGGAAATTGACAGGATGGCTCTTTATGGTGTAAATATGCCCTTGGCTACCGTGGCCAGCGAGGCCATTGCGGAACGGGTATGGCTGCGTATGGGATTGGCTAAAGAAGAAATCCGTGAATTTTTCACTGCCCCTGCACACCTTCCCTGGCATCGCATGGGCAATCTGAACAAGTGGGACGGTCCCTTATCTGATGCCTGGCAGCAGAACCAAATCATTTTGCAGCATCAAATCCTGACCCGTATGCGCGAGTTGGGTATGCAGCCCATAGCACCTGCGTTTGCAGGTTTCGTGCCGGAAGCATTCGTACAGAAACATCCCGATACGCAATTCCGACACATGCGGTGGGGTGGTTTTGATGAAGAGTACAATGCCTATGTATTGCCACCGGATTCGCCTTTCTTCGAAGAGATAGGCAAACTGTTTGTCGAAGAGTGGGAAAAAGAGTTTGGAGAAAATACGTATTATCTCTCGGATAGTTTTAATGAGATGGAACTGCCTATCGATAAGGAAGATAAAGAAGCGAAATATAAGTTATTGGCCGAGTATGGAGAAACGATCTATAAATCAATTGCAGCCAGAAACCCGGATGCCGTTTGGGTTACACAGGGATGGACATTCGGATATCAACATTCATTCTGGGATAAAGAATCGCTTAAAGCCCTGTTGAGCAATGTACCTGATGATAAAATGATTATCATTGATTTGGGCAATGATTATCCGAAATGGGTATGGAACACCGAACAAACATGGAAAGTACATGATGGATTTTACGGAAAGAAATGGATATTCAGCTATGTACCCAACTTTGGCGGGAAAAACACCATGACAGGAGACTTGGACATGTATGCAAGCTCCTCGGTCAAAGCGTTATGTGCAGCTAATAAAGGTAACTTGATTGGGTTCGGTTCTGCCCCTGAAGGACTCGAAAACAATGAGGTTGTTTACGAATTGTTGGCCGATATGGGATGGTCATCAGATAGTATCGATCTGGACGATTGGATGAAGATGTACTGTGAGGCCCGTTATGGGGGATATCCCGATGCCATGGAGGAAGCTTGGAAACTCTTTCGGAAGACAGCATATAGTTCTTTGTATTCATACCCCCGTTTTACCTGGCAAACTGTAATTCCCGATCAACGGCGGATCAGTAAAATCGACCTTAGTGATGATTATTTGCAAGCTATACGTTTGTATGCTAGTTGTGCTGACGAACTGAAAAGCTCTGAATTATACAGAAACGACCTCATAGAGTTTGTTTCGTATTATGTAGCGGCTAAAGCTGAGAATTTTTATAAGCAGGCCCTAAAAGATGATTTGGAGAATCGTGTTCTCGCAGCGCAACGTAATCTGCAACAAACTGTTGATTTGTTGATGGACGTTGACAGGCTGTTGGCTTCTCATCCTTTATATCGATTAGAAGAATGGGTGGAACTTGCGCGCAATAGCGGAACAACTCTTCAGGAAAAAGATGCTTATGAAGCAAATGCCAAACGCTTGATTACAAGTTGGGGTGGTATCCAGGAGGATTATGCCGCCCGTTTCTGGAGCGGACTGATTAAAGACTACTATATCCCTCGTATACAGCTCTATTTCACAAAAGACCGGGATAAAATCCGGGAATGGGAGGAGCAATGGATTACATCTCCCTGGAGCAACAGTACGACTCCGTTTGATGACCCGGTCAAGGCTGCATTGAATTTAATAGAGAAAACAAATAAGTGATAGCTTTTATGAAAAAGATTGTATTGGCATTCGACTCGTTTAAAGGTTCGGTCGGTTCTTTCGAGATAGCAAAAGCTGCCGAAAAAGCGATTCAGGAGGAATTACCCGACTGTCAGATTATACGTTTCCCCATAGCTGATGGCGGCGAAGGGACTACAGAAGCTCTATGCTCTGCCCTTCATGCTCAAACGGTGTCATGTCGGGTGCATGATCCATTCATGAAGCCAATTGAAGTATCGTATGGCATCGTAAACAATGGTGCGATGGCTATTATCGAAATGGCCTCGGCCTGCGGTCTGCCATTGATTGATTCAAATCGAAGAAATCCCATGAAGACTACGACTTATGGAGTTGGAGAAATGGTTGCTGACGCATTAAAACGCGGGTGTCGGGAATTCATTATCGGGATCGGCGGAAGTGCTACAAATGATGCGGGAATAGGTCTGCTGAAGGCTTTAGGTGCACGTTTCTTAGATAGTGGAAACGGTGAGTTGGAGCCTGTCGGCGAAAATCTGATAAAAGTCCATCAAATAGATATTTCCCAATTAAATCCGGCATTGAAGGATAGTAAATTTATGATTGCCTGTGATGTTAGTAATCCATTTTTTGGAGAAGAGGGTGCGGCCTATGTATATGCTCCCCAAAAAGGGGCAAATAGTTTGCAAGTGATAGAGTTGGACAATGGGTTGCGGCATTATGCACAGGTGATAAAGGAATATACAAATATGGATATATCGCAGCTTCCCGGTGCCGGAGCCGCTGGAGGAATGGGAGGTGGCCTGTTTCCGTTTTTGAATGCAGAATTGCAATCCGGAATAGAAGTTATATTGAAAACGCTTCGTTTCGAGGAGGTCGTTCGACAGGCAGATCTGATACTGACTGGAGAGGGAAAACTGGATCGCCAGACTGGTATGGGAAAGGCACTGGACGGAATTTTACGTGTCGGTGAGAAATGTCAGGTTCCGGTGATAGCGTTTGGGGGAGCAGTCGAAGCCACCGAAGCGCTTAATAGGATGGGGTTTACTGCCGTACTGCCTATTCAACCTTTTCCGGTAACACTTGAAGAGGCGATGCAACCGGAGTTTACGAAAGAAAACATAGAGAGAACGGTGCGACAGGTGGTGAGAATCATAAAACAATTTACTAAATAATACTCAATGACAGCGATAGGCGCATTAATCGGGCTTTCATTATCCATACTGTTAATCATAAGAAAGCTTTCTCCGACATACAGTCTGATTATCGGAGCGATAGTCGGGGGGTTGTTGGGAGGACTATCTTTGAATGAGACCGTTACGGTGATGACCGAAGGGGTGAAAGAGGTCACCCCGGCGGTATTGCGGATTCTGACAGCCGGAGTCTTGTCAGGCATATTGATACAAACCGGAGCTACCACGGTCATCTCCAATGCGATTATAAACAAAATGGGTGAAAAACGGGTATTTATGGCATTGGCACTCGCAACGATGTTGCTTTGTACGGTAGGCGTCTTTATTGATGTGGCAGTGATAACCGTTGCGCCGGTGGCTCTTTCGATAGGCAAGCGTCTAAATCTGTCTCCATCTGTATTGCTTATTGCTATGATCGGGGGAGGTAAATGTGGAAATATCATATCACCTAACCCGAACACCATTATAGCAGCCGGAAATTTTAATGCAGATCTATCGGCTGTAAT
Organism: Bacteroides sp. 2201st1_D9_2201SCRN_220225; assembly: GCF_040928965.1. Taxonomy (NCBI): domain Bacteria; kingdom Pseudomonadati; phylum Bacteroidota; class Bacteroidia; order Bacteroidales; family Bacteroidaceae; genus Bacteroides; species Bacteroides sp. 2201st1_D9_2201SCRN_220225. The sequence continues at coordinate 18,364 of NZ_JBCODG010000029.1, forward strand.
GTTTGCCAATATTTTACCGGCAGTGATCGGTTTGTTTTTCACTGTTTTCGTTATTGTTCGTCTAATGCCTCAATCGGTAAAAAACAAAAAAACAATGATGCAAACAGAGGATAAAGAGGAAGAGAGAAATCTTCCTTCGTTAAGAACCAGTCTGATTGCTCCTGTTGTTACGATTGTTTTATTGGCATTACGTCCTGCGGTAGGAATTAATATCGATCCTTTGATAGCTTTGCCGGTAGGTGGGTTATGTGGTGCTATCTGTATGAAACAATGGAAAAATATTCTTCCAAGTATAGCATATGGGCTGCAAAAGATGTCTGTGGTAGCTATTCTGTTGATAGGAACTGGAACTATTGCCGGCATCATAAAGAACTCTTCTTTGAAAGATTGGATTCTTACAGGATTGGATCATGCTCATATGAGTGATGTATTGATTGCTCCTATATCAGGCGCGTTGATGTCGGCGGCTACCGCATCGACAACAGCCGGAGCGACACTGGCTTCTTCTTCGTTCGCTGAAACGATATTGGCTATAGGTATTTCTGCGGTTTGGGGAGCGGCTATGATTAATTCCGGAGCTACAGTTCTTGACCATTTGCCACATGGCTCGTTCTTTCATGCGACAGGAGGGGTATGTGAACTTAACTTTAAGGAACGTTTGAAGCTGATACCTTATGAATCGCTTATAGGGATAGTGTTAGCCGCCGGAACAGCTATTTTATATATAATAAGTAATTAAAAGAAGCAGGCATTATGAATCCGAACAAACGGTTACTTTCGCTTGATGTACTTCGGGGTATTACTGTTGCCGGGATGATCTTGGTCAACAACACAGGAAAGTGTGGCTATAACTATGCTGTGTTCGCACATGCCAAGTGGGATGGCTTTTCGCCGGCTGATCTGGTATTTCCGATGTTTATGTTCCTGATGGGTATTTCGACCTACATCTCCTTGTGTAAGTATAACTTCCAGTATCGATCGGCGATTGCGAAAATCATAAAAAGAAGTCTCTTGTTAATATTGATCGGTCTGGTTATAGAGTGGTTCCTTACAGCAATAGATAGTGCTAACTATTTTGATTTGAGTCAGCTCCGGTTGATGGGTGTTATGCAACGGCTTGGGATTTGTTATGGCATTACAGCCTTATTGGCTGTAAAAATACCGCATAAGTGGTTTATGCCATTAGCCATCGTTTTGCTGGCTGCCTACTTTATATTTCAGTTATTTGGAAACGGATTTGAGAAAAGTGTGGATAATATCATCGGGATGATTGATTCGGCTATTTTAGGATCTAACCACATGTATCTTCAGGGCCGCCAGTTTGTCGATCCCGAGGGGATACTTAGTACGATTCCCGCTGTGTCTCAAGTAATGATCGGTTTTGTTTGCGGAAAGATAATCATCGATATTAAAGACAATGACTGCCGGATGCTGAATCTATTCCTTATAGGTACCACGCTGTTGTTTGCCGGCTATTTGTTAAGCTATGCCTGTCCTTTGAACAAACGTTTGTGGTCTCCTTCGTTTGTTTTGCTTACTTGTGGGATTGCGGCATTGGCATTGGCATTGCTGCTTTATATCATTGATGTGAAGCAGAATAAAAAGTGGTTTTCGTTTTTCGAAGCATTTGGAGCGAATCCGCTTGTAATTTATGTGTTTAGTTGCATAGTCGGAGGATTGCTTGTGCATTGGCATATCCATACGGCTGTATTCAACAATTTGTTTAACCCGTTATTCGGAAATTACTTCGGTTCATTTATGTACGGTGTATTTTTCCTGTTGTTCAATGGGCTGTTGGGATATGTTTTGTTAAAAAGAAAAATCTATATAAAATTATAAATCAGAATGAAAAGAAAAAGTGTATACACATGTCTGGTTATGCTACTTATGTCGTTGGTTCTTCAGGCTAAAGACAAAGACGTAGCTGTTGCGGAAGCATTATTGAAACGTTTGCTGCCGTCATATATCGAGAGTTTTCAATTTCAAAAGTTGAAAGGAGAGAAAGACTGCTTTACGATAGAGTCCGTAAAAGATAAAATTGTAATCGGTGGAAACAACGCCAATTCAATGGCGATGGGACTGAACCATTACTTGAAATATTACTGTCTCACTACAGTGTCATGGTATGCGGATATAGCCGTTGAAATCCCTGAAGAATTGCCGATGGTTGGTGAGAAGGTTGTTTCGGAAGCGAGAGTGGATACTCGTTTTTTCCTGAATTACTGCACGTATGGTTACACGATGCCTTGGTGGCAATGGAAAGAATGGGAGCGCTTTATTGACTGGATGGCCCTTAATGGTATAAATATGCCTTTGGCAATTACCGGACAAGAAGCTGTGTGGTATAAAGTCTGGTCGAAAATGGGAATGTCGGACATCGAAATACGCTCTTACTTCACGGGACCGCCGTATCTGCCCTGGCATCGGATGGCTAACATAGATCGCTGGAATGGTCCGTTGCCGATGGAATGGTTGGAACACCAGGTAAACTTGCAGAAAAAAATACTCGCACGTGAGCGTGAATTGAATATGAAGCCCGTATTACCAGCTTTCGCTGGACATGTACCTGCCGATTTAAAACGGATTTATCCCGAGGCTGATATTCAACATTTGGGCAAATGGGCCGGCTTTGCTGATGTATACCGTTGTAACTTTCTGAACCCTAACGATGCTTTGTTTGCGAAAATTCAGAAACTATTTCTTGATGAACAAAAAAAACTTTTCGGAACCGATCATATTTATGGTTTAGATCCTTTCAACGAGGTTGACCCACCCAGTTTCGAACCTGAATATTTGCGGAAGATAGCATCGGATATGTACGCTACATTGACGGCTGCCGATCCCAAAGCCCAATGGATGCAAATGACGTGGATGTTTTATTTTGATAAAGATAAATGGACTTCCGAGCGAATGAAGGCTTTGTTGACAGGAGTGCCACAGAATAAAATGATATTACTTGATTATCATTGTGAAAATGTTGAATTATGGAAAAGAACAGAGCATTTTCATGATCAGCCCTATATTTGGTGTTATCTGGGCAATTTCGGGGGAAACACAACTTTGACAGGTAACGTCAAAGAAAGTGGCGCACGACTTGAGAATGCTCTCATGAACGGTGGAGGTAACCTTAAAGGAATCGGCTCTACGCTGGAAGGATTGGACGTGGTGCAATTTCCCTACGAATACATTCTTGAGAAAGCATGGAATCTGAATGTAGATGATAATAAATGGATTGAATGTCTGGCTGACAGACATGTGGGATGCGTGTCGCAGCCTGTACGCGATGCTTGGAAACTATTATTCAATGACATTTATGTACAGGTGCCGCGCACATTGGGTACTTTACCCGGGTATCGCCCTGAATTGAATAAGAACAGTGAAAAACGGACAAGTAATGTGTATAGTAATGTTGAGTTATTAGAGGTTTGGCGAAAACTGAACGAAGCGCCTTCTGACCGGAGAGATGCTTTTCGCTTGGATTTGATTACTGTAGGCAGACAGGTGCTTGGAAACTACTTTCTTGATGTGAAAATGGAGTTTGATAGGATGGTTGAAGCCAAAGATTATCAGGCTTTGAAAGCTTGCGGCGAGAAAATGAAAGAGATATTGAATGACTTGGATAAGCTGAATGCCTTTCATCCTTACTGTTCGCTGGATAAATGGATTGATGATGCACGGAAGATGGGAGACTCCCCTCAATTGAAAGACTATTATGAAAAGAATGCCCGCAACTTGATTACTACCTGGGGGGGAGCCTGAACGATTATGCCAGTCGTTCGTGGGCGGGACTGATAAGTGATTATTATTCAAAACGCTGGGAGGTGTATATCAATACATTCATCAATGCGGTCGGGGAAGGTGTAACGGTCGATCAGAAACAACTTGAAAATAAATTAAAGGAAATAGAGGAAAGCTGGGTGAATGCAACTGAGCGGAAAAATACTCGAAAAGATGTTCATTTAACAACTGGTGGATTATTATCATTTTCAGCTTTTTTATTCAGTAAATATCAAAGACTGGTGAAATAAAGAAGAGGCCTGTTTCATTTATTGCTCGCGAATCATGCTATATCAGAAAGAATTAATATATTTGAAAATAAAGGCTTGAGATGATAAGTTTTTATTTTTATATTTAAAATGATTAAGATGTTCCGGAAATACTCACAGGATGAAGCCCAAGCTTTGGTTAAGGCTCTGAAAGGGGGGAACCAGCTGGCATTTAGTATTGTATACAAGATGTATGCGGCGCAGACCTTTTCTTTAGCATTTAAATATTTGCAGAATAAGGAATTGGCTGAAGATGCTGTGCAGAACTTATTCTTAAAACTCTGGCTGAAAAAAGAAGAAATCGACGAGACAAAACCTATAAACAGATACCTTTTTACGATGTTGAAGAATGATCTGCTCAATACGTTGAGAGATTCAAAGAAAAATATCTATTTACTTGAGGATTGTCTTTCAATGGTTTTGGAATTGGAAGACGATTCTCAAAACGAAAACCTTAAACAAGAACAAATGAACATCATACAGCAAGCCCTTGAACAACTTTCGCCGCAACGCCGCAAAGTTTTTGAAATGAAAGTTTCGGGAAAATACTCCAATCAGGAAATAGCCGATAAACTCAATCTTTCAATAAATACAATTAAATTTCAATATAGCCAATCTTTAAAACAGATTCGCTCGACAGTGGGAGAGCTTAGCCTGCTGTTGGTGTATTGTATTATATAATGTGATCCTATCACTTTTTGCTGATATGGAACGTTCTTTTGAATTAACACGGTTTAACGTAGCCTGTATAATACTTTTTTGTAACAGTGTGTATTATTAGTAGATATTGAAATATGAAATTAAAAAAGAAACATACAAATCAGAACTTTGAAATAGTTGACAGCATCGGGAAATATATGGATGACGATATTCAGAGGATAATAGAAGGTAAGCAGCTCGAATTAGGCGACAGAGAACTGCCTCCTTTTGATGAATATCGCATTTATAAGAATATTCAGGAAGCTGTGATGCAGGAAGAAAAACGAAAGAATAGGAGAATCAGAATGCCGTTGTTCTTTAAGTGGGCGGTGGCTTGTATTATTGTTTTGTTTGCAGTAGGTGCAGGATATAATTTTTATCAAAGTCGTTGTGAGGCAAACCTTGTTTATCGTGAGGTCTGTGCTGTGAGAGGTGAAAAGTTACTTGTATTACTTCCTGATGGTAGCCGGGTGTGGTTAAATGCCGATTCTAAATTGACTTATCCGGAGCAGTTTGCAAAATACAACAGGGATGTTACGTTGGAAGGAGAGGCTTATTTTGAAATAGCAAAAAATAAAAAATCCCCTTTTCAGGTATTTGCCGAGAATGTAAAAATACAAGTGACAGGAACATGTTTCAATGTAAAAGCATATCCTTCAGATAAGGTAATCAAAACTACACTCGACGAAGGAAGTATAAATATCGGGCATATACGAAGTCGTAGACCTATGCAGCAAATATTTCCCGGACAAACTGCAGTTTATGAAAAAAGAAGTAATGTAATAAAAATAAAAACTGATAGATATCACGATGATGCTTCGAGTTGGAAGGGGAACCAGCTTACTTTCAGAAATGCATCACTGAAAGAAGTGCTTACAACACTCCAGCGGCATTTTGATATAGAAATTGCAGTTAAAAACGAAAAGATTGCTTCGTTTACGTACAACTTTGTTTGCAAAGGGAACGATTTGAACTATGTGTTGGAGGTGATGCAATCCATCACGCCAGTTAGCTTTAAAAAAATATCGGAATATACATATACCGTTGAATAAGTCAACTTAATCTAATAATAAAAAGTAAATTTATGAGAGCACTTTTAAAACCCGTTGTATGGGTATGCCTTTTCTTCTTTGCGTATCAAAGTACGTATGCGCAGGCTCTTAAAATAATGAGCTATAATTGTCGAATGTCCGGAGAGATGACTGGTTACTCGGTGAAAGAGTACGCTGTATTTATCAGGAAATACAATCCGGATGTTGTAATGTTACAAGAAATAGATTACAACACAAAAAGGAATAAAAAACAAGATTTCACCACGCAACTGGCTGCGGAGTTGGGATTGTTTTCCGTATTCGGGAAAGCGATGGATACTGGCGGTGGAGAATATGGAGTGGCCATACTTTCAAAATATCCTTTCGTTTATATCAATAACAAAACTTTTGAAGGAATAGACGGAGCCAAAGAACCCCGTACGCTATTATATGTAGATATTCAGGAACCGGGAACTTCAGACGTAATCAGGATAGGGACGACTCACCTGGATCATTCGACAGATCTGATAAGGAGTGCAATGGCCGAACAGATTAATGAGCGGATTGGTACGGGAGACATCCCGACACTGCTGGGAGGAGATTTTAATGCCCGACACGATTCTAATGTGATTTGTGAAGTAATGAAGAATTGGCAGAGAATCTGCGATGATACATTCACCTACCCGGCAGATCAGCCGACAATCAAGATTGATTATATATTCGGGCTTCCACAGAATAAGTGGAAAGTGAAGTCGTTTAAAGTTTTATCCAATCCGGAAGTTTCTGACCACAGGGCTTTGTTTGCTGAAGTTGAATTTGTAAAATGAATGAAAAATGAAATCAAACTATCTATATCTGCTATTTATATGTGTTATTTCTTGCCTGTTTGTTTCGTGTAGTGACGAGGATAATAAGGGAGAAGAAGTCCCGGAATGGAACCGGTTCAGAACAACGAATGTCTTGGTTTATGCGCATTTGTCTGAGCAAAATTTATTTAGCTCTTGTAGTTATAAAGAGGTGGCGTCATCTATCAGAAATACTACTCATTCAGTGGCATTGTTGGACAGGACAAATGCTGTCTATGGACAAACCGCAATCATAAATACGGGTACGGAGGCTGCTAGAGAGAGTAAGAAAGTGCCGGTGTTTGTGCCTGTCAGCTATAATAGCGAAGAAAAAAAGATAATCGGTAGTACAGTGCTTTTTCCTTCCACTATTTCCGAGGTGACGCAATATGAAGTGGAAAACGATTGCAGATATCTTGAAACAAAAACAGAAGCAGTGAACGGAATAGATATGCTCTTCTGTTCTGTATCATTGAACAGCGAAGACTTGATAGCTCCGGCTGTCGACGTTTTCAAGAAAAAAGTAAGTGAACAGACTGTTCTGGTAGGTACTGTCAGGCGTGCACTGTTGTCCAATCTTGAGTCGGAAATTACTTCTAATTTAACTTCTGGTACCTATTCTTTCGTAGAAGTGGAAAATAGAAATAGAGGCTCCGAGTATTGTATATTTGTCCTGACTTCACATAAGTGGGCTTTTAGGGGGGTAACCGAAACAAGTGTAAGCGGAGACTTACATTGTTTTCAATTGCAAATCGAATCTTTAAAATAAAAAATGAATGGCTATGAAACAATATATCAAAAACACCATAATCCTGATGTTTGCCCTGCTATGGGGCTTGTCGTTGACAAGTTGTAGTGATAGTGAAGCCGATTATTCGGATGATAGCGCATATCCGCCACCCACAATAGAACTCACTTCTCCTGCCGAGATAGATGCAGTAGAATATAACTCGACGGTGACTGTATCTGCCAGAAGTTTTTCTGCTGTGGGTATACATAGTATATATGCCACTTTATTGAAGGTAGGGGATAGTGGAGAGTATGAAGAGGTAAATGCAGCGCAGCGTCAACGTCTAAAGATAGATACTTTGCAAACTGATATGACACTTGAATTTGATTTGAATGTCAAGGTCAACACGTGTGAAGCAGTCGGGATATTGGTGACATCGACGGACGTTTTGACAAAAACGTCACAAAAGGTAATACCTATTAAAAAGATAACCAAACTTCCATCTCAGATATTCACAGAACCATCGGATTTCCCTGTTTTAGTACCCGATGAAGAGGTTTCTCTGTCTGTAGTGATTCGTTCTGCCGTGGGTATTAAGTCTGTAAAACATACGTTGTGCAATAAAGTACTGGGTGACCTGAAGGAATATACGACTATTCCGGTGTCAGGCAATCCGTTGGAAATGGAATTTATCCTGAAAACTGTCGTAGACAATAAAGATACCAATGGAATCAAGATTGTGGTGGAAGATATAGAGGGAGGAAGAGAGGAAAAAATTATCAATATCGAAGGTCTTGAGGGGGTTGACAATAATGTTGCGCTTGTTTTCAACAATATAGAAATGGCACCCGAATGGGAACATTCAACAGAACCGGATCAACCTTATATTTTCTCCATAGAGGGAATAATGGTACAAGGTGTGCAGAAGCATGTATTAAGCCTGAAGGAAATTAAAGGATATGGTTCAAAGGCAAACAGTGTAGATTTTGCTTTCGTCAATATATGGAGAAATCCGGAGTTTGTTGCCGTTAAAAATAGAGGTTTCTCTTATGTCAGTGCATCAAGAATTAATGGAGGACCGGTGGGACGGCGTTATGATGTAGATAACTGGATCAAACCGGTAGGCGTTGCTACGAACAGAACGATGTTTACTCTTATACCTGAGGATAAGGTCACTGAGCTTGGCGTTGATGTGATGGTGGAGAGTGCGGTTCCTGACGCCAAGACTTTTGAAGCGTTGAATATGTTGCAAAGTGTGACTACACAGGGTGCTGATATGTTAATGCAAAGGGTCAATGCTTCTGATGGATACCCGAATGATCCTTGTAGTTTGCAGATAAAGGATAATACCTATATTGCTTTTGTTACTGCAGCGGGTAAATATGGTGTTATTCATGTTATTGAAGCCGCAAACGATGCAGATGCGTTAGTTACCGGAGGGTGTAAAATAGCTACTCCTACAGGAGTTGTGGGAGGTAAAGGTCCGGCCTATTCGGGAGCTGGCATAGCCGGACTTACTTACGATGGTGTGGCGTTGCTTTACGGACGCACCTGTAAGTTGAAAATTGTGGTTCAAAAGTAATGTTGTTACAAATTGAGAAATAATACATTTATATTTTTGATGTAAAAGTTAAGAAAGGCCGGTCATATCTCTTTATGAACCGGCTTTTCTTGGGTCAGTCCGAAAAGCTTGTGGGTATGTTATGTTAATATTCGAAAGTGTACTATCTTTGCGGTTAGATTTTAAACAACACGTGAGTTTGTCGAACTCACGTTATTTATATGCTAATTCTGCTTTGTCTTTAGGGTATTTGGAAATGCCGATGTATAGCGGTTTACCTTGTCGTACGATGTCAACGAGTGTTTGAAGTGTCTCTTCAAGAGGGTGTTGGGGTCGTAACGGTGGGTATAGAAGATGTCTACATATTCGAGGTTCATCCGCTTTAAACTTTGGTTGAGGCTGCTCATCAGTGATTTTCGGGAACCCCAATCACCGTAAGGACCCGGCCACATTTCATGTCCTGCTTTGGTAGAAATGAATAATTCATCCCGGTAGGGTATAAATGATTTCTTCATAATCATACCGAATGTTTCTTCTGCAGAGCCGCAGGAAGGGCCGTAATTGTTGGCGAGGTCAAAATGGGTGATACCCTTGTTGAATGCATAATGTGCCATTGATAGCGAGTTGGTGAAGGTATTGACATCGCCGAAGTTGTGCCATAGTCCTAAAGATATTTCAGGTAGAAGGATGCCGCTCTTTCCGCAACGGCGGTATTTCATACCGTTTTCGTATCTGCCGGGGGCGGGGGAATAGATGGGAGTTATCATATCTGTTGGTTTTAGTTAGACTTTATATTATATAAGGTTGTAAAAACAATGAAAGCAAAAATACGGAATTCTTTGAAAGTATCTGTTTATTGGCTCCATAGATTGAACTTTTATTTACTTTACAATTTTATCCGTCTCCGGCTCGAAGAGTCTATTGCTGAGTGCCTGCAAAGCCCTTTTCTTGTCATCCGTCTTAATGACGAATGCCACGTCACTGTCATTGCTGCCATACGAAATCATACGCAGCGGAATATCTGCCAGAGCTTCTATAATCTGTGCTTCGACACCGGCATACTGCCAACGCATGTTTCCCACCACGGACACAATGGACATGCGATCTTCCATCAGAATTTTTGCATATTGTTCCAGCTCCGCAAGGATTTTGCATAGATGTTCGCTGTTGTCTATGGCGACGGATACATCCTGATTGGATGAAACCAACAGACAAAGCGGCGTTCTGTATTTGGCAAAGGTATCAAAAATCTTACTGATAAACTGATAAGGACATAAGTTATGTTTCGACTCGAACTTCACGTAGAAGATGTTGTCTTTGGCGGCTATGGCTTTAATGATATTGTCATCCTGTAAATCCGAAATCAATGTCCCCTCTGCCTGAGGATTCATTGAGTTGAGCAATCGTACCGGGATATTGCGCTTGCGTGCCGGGGCGATGCAGAACGGGTGTAATATTTTTGCTCCGTAAAAGGCCAGCTGCTCGACTTCGTTGAAACTGAGATGCTTTACGGAGCGGGTTCCCGATACTTCACGCGGGTCATTATTGTGCATTCCGTCAATGTCCGTCCATATCTGTATTTCCTCTGCGCGGATGGCAGCGCCGATGAGCGATGCCGTATAGTCGCTGCCGCCCCGTTTCAGGTTATCCGTTTCATTATAAGCATTTTTGCAGATGTACCCTTGAGTAATAAAAAGGTTGATGCCGGGATACTGTGCCAATTGCGCCTGCAGTTTTTCCTCTATATATTTCAAGTCCGGTTCTCCTTCCGGCCCGGTACGCATAAAGTCGAAGGCGGAGAGCAGGATATTGGCAATCTTCCGTTCCCGCAGGTAGAAGTGCAGCAGGGCTGTACTGATAAGTTCCCCTTGTGCCAAAACCTCTTTTTCTTCAACCGAGGTGAATTCATCATTGATAAATTGCCAGAGTCGTTGGAAGCGGTCGAGAATATAATCTATCGCTTCCCGCTTTGTGGACTCGTCTGTCAACAGTTCGTTGGCAAAGTCTATGAACTGGAATTCTAGCCGGGTGATTTTCTCGTGTGCCTGCTCTATGTCGCGGTTGAACAGGCTGGCTGCAATCTCTTCCAGATGATTGGTAGTGCCTGCCGTTGCGGACAGGACTACAATCTTCGGTGTGGACTCTGAAATGAGTTCCGCTACGTGTTTCATTCTCTCTACTGTGCCGACGGAAGTACCGCCGAATTTGCAAACTTTCATTTTTAAATCTTTTTTAGTTATTCTTTTTTTACGGTCGGATGAAGCCTCTGTATTCCTTTTCGTTTTAGAAGGCTCATTTCCGAAATGGAAGGGCGAGTTTCTTTTTCAGTTCTCTTACAATGCCTCTGAGGATACATTGTAAGGTGTTTTTTTACTTTTCCGTAGTCTTATGTGCGCTCCCTTCACTTATAAAAGTTCAAAAGACATGCCGTTTGTTTCCCGGAAAACGTTTATATTTGCACATCCCCTGTTTTTACCATTTATTACTTTAAACTTATCCGAAAAATATGAGCAAGATTTTAGTCGTTGACGATGAAGTACAGATCCGTACCCTTTTGTCGCGTATGTTGGAGTTGGAAGGATATGAAGTATGCCAGGCCGGTGATTGCAGGACTGCTTTGAAGCAGTTGGAATTTCAGAGCCCGGATGTAGTCTTGTGCGATGTGTTTCTTCCTGACGGTAACGGGGTAGACCTTGTGTCGTCTGTCAAGAAAACAGCCCCTAACGTAGAGATAATCCTGTTGACGGCGCACGGTAATATCCCGGACGGGGTGCAGGCCATTAAGAACGGCGCTTTCGATTATATCACCAAAGGTGATGATAACAATAAGATTATACCGCTTGTCAGCCGTGCCGTGGAGAAGGCGCGCATGAACGTCCGCTTGGAGAAACTGGAAAAGAAAGTAGGGCATACGTATTCTTTCGATTCTGTTTTGGGTGATTCGAAAGCATTGAAAGATGCCGTTTCACTGGCACAGAAAGTATCGGGAACGGATGTTCCCGTATTACTGACGGGTGAAACGGGTACGGGAAAGGAGGTCTTTGCGCAAGCCATACATTATAATAGTAAGCGTGCCAAGCAGAATTTCGTAGCGGTAAACTGCTCCTCTTTCAGTAAGGAACTGTTGGAAAGCGAGATGTTCGGTCATAAAGCCGGTTCGTTTACAGGAGCATTGAAAGATAAGAAAGGATTGTTTGAGGAGGCCGACAATGGCACTATCTTCTTGGATGAAATCGGTGAAATGGCATTTGAACTGCAAGCCAAACTGCTGCGCATTCTTGAAACAGGCGAATATATAAAGATTGGCGATACCAAACCCACCCGTGTGAATGTGCGTGTTGTTGCCGCAACCAACCGCAATCTGCCGGAAGAGATTACCGCAGGACGTTTTCGCGAAGATTTATTCTACAGACTCTCCGTATTCCAGATTCATCTGCCGCCCTTGCGTGAACGGGCGGGCGATGTACGTATTTTGGCAAAAGCCTTTGTAAAGGACTTCTCCGTTCGGTTGGCACGTCCCGTTACGGAAATAACACCCGCTTTTCTCGAAGCCCTCGAACAACAACCTTGGAAAGGTAATATCCGGGAATTGCGTAATGTGATAGAGCGCAGTCTGATTGTTTGCGAGAGTGAACGGCTGGATGTTGCCGACTTGCCGCTCGATATACAGAACACACATTACGAACAATCCGATGAAACCACTCCCGGCAGTTTTGAACTTTCTGCTATGGAGCGTCGCCACATCGCCCGTGTGCTGGAATATACAAAAGGTAATAAGACCGAAGCAGCCCGCCTGCTCAAAATCGGATTGACCACACTCTACCGCAAAATCGAAGAATACGGAATATAATCTGTTCTTTTCCGTAGCTTGCTGAAAGTTTCCCGGCGTGGAACGAAGTGTTCCATGTCGGGAAACAAAGTGTACCATGCCGGGGTACTCTTTGTTTCACCCCGTGGAACTTCCGGTTTCCCCTGATGAAATAAATGGTTTCGCCAGATGAACCTCAAATCATGCAATGTACCTTTTCTATTTTGATAGACACCCTTTCATTTTGAAAGGGTGTTTTCTTTTTCTGTAACTCCTCTTTATTGTTTTATTTCTTTGTCAATCAGTGTTTTATCTTTTAGGCTCCTATTTTGGCACGCATTTGGCAATTATGAGGACGGTAAAACATGAATATTAATTTAACAACGTAAAAACATGGGAATAACGATTTCATTTATTTTCTGCCTATTGAGCGGATTTCTCGCTTTCTGGCTATTCTGGAAATGTGTGGATTGGTTTGAGAAGATTTAAAGAGGAGAGAAAAGATTATGTACACAGTATTATTTGTATTAGGTGTTGCAGTGTTCGGGTACTTGATGTATGTTCTGGTGAAACCCGAAAGGTTCTAAAAGATTAAAGAAATGAATACGGAAATTTTAGGTGTAGTTTTACAGATTTTCCTGTTAGTGGCGATTTCTTATCCGCTGGGAAAATATATTGCGAAGGTTTATAAAGGAGAGAAGACATGGTCGGACTTTATGAAACCGGTAGAGAGACTGATATTTAAGGTAGCGGGCATTAATCCCAATGAAGAAATGAACTGGAAGCAGTTCCTCAAGGCGTTGCTGATATTGAATGCTTTCTGGTTTGTCTGGGGAATGGTGCTGTTGGTCAGTCAAGGATGGCTGCCGCTGAATCCTGACGGTAATGGCCCGCAAACTCCCGACCAGGCATTCAATACCTGCATCAGTTTTATGGTAAACTGTAACTTGCAGCATTATTCCGGTGAGAGCGGACTGACGTATTTCACCCAGTTGTTCGTCATCATGCTCTTCCAGTTTATTACCGCAGCGACAGGTATGGCGGCTATGGCGGGCATTATGAAGTCCATCAGCCGTAAAACAACGAATACAATCGGTAACTTCTGGAACTTTCTTGTATTGAGTTGCACGCGTATTCTTTTGCCGCTTTCACTGATTGTCGGCTTTATCCTTATTACACAAGGTACTCCGATGGGCTTTGACGGTAAGATGGAGGTGACTACGCTTGAAGGACAGGAACAAACGGTGTCACAAGGGCCGGTGGCTGCCATCGTTCCTATCAAGCAGTTGGGTACGAACGGCGGTGGTTACTTCGGCGTAAATTCGTCTCATCCGTTGGAAAATCCTACTTACCTGTCCAATATCGTAGAATGTTGGTCTATCCTGATTATACCTATGGCTATGGTTTTTGCGTTGGGTTTTTATACAAAACGGATGAAACTGGCTTATAGTATTTACGGCGTAATGCTCTGTGCCTATTTGGCGGGTGTCGGCATCAATGTTTATCAGGAGATGAACGGTAATCCTCGCATTGACGATATGGGTATTGCACAGGACAATGGGTCTATGGAAGGCAAGGAAGTCCGTCTGGGAGCAGGCGCCACCGCATTATGGAGCATTACGACTACGGTTACTTCCAATGGTTCCGTCAATGGCATGCACGATTCTACGATGCCCCTGTCCGGTATGATGGAGATGCTGAACATGCAGATAAACACTTGGTTCGGCGGTGTCGGCGTAGGGTGGATGAACTATTATACATTTATCATTATCGCAGTCTTTATCAGCGGACTGATGGTGGGACGTACACCGGAGTTTCTCGGAAAGAAAGTGGAAGCCCGGGAGATGAAAATAGCAACAATCGTTGCGCTGCTTCATCCGTTTGTGATATTGGTAGGCACGGCTCTGTCTTGTTACCTCCTTGCGCACCATCCGGAGTTTGTAGAGAGTGAGGGCGGCTGGCTGAACAATCCCGGTTTTCACGGGCTGAGCGAGCAATTCTATGAATTTACTTCGTGCGCTGCCAACAACGGCTCCGGTTTCGAAGGCTTGGGCGACAATACTTATTTCTGGAACTATGCCTGCGGTTGGGTACTTATTCTGAGCCGTTTTCTTCCTATTGTAGGGCAGGTTGCCATTGCAGGTCTGTTGGCGCAGAAGAGATTTATTCCCGAAAGTGCCGGTACGCTGAAAACCGATACGTTCACTTTTGCCGTAATGACTTTTGCCGTAATCTTTATCGTGGCAGCTTTGTCTTTCTTCCCGGCACATGCGTTGAGTACTATTGCCGAACACTTCAGTTTGTAACGAGATAAGAATAATCAGATATGTTTATGAAGGATAAAAAATCAGCTTCTTTGTTTCAAAAGGAGCAAGTAATGGAAAGTTTGAAACAGTCATTCGTGAAGTTGAATCCGCGGGTGATGATAAAGAATCCGATCATGTTCACTGTGGAGCTGGTGACATTGGTGATGCTGGTAGTCTGCATCCTCTCTTTGGGAACATCGGAATACGGGACGTTCGGTTATAACTTCCTGGTGTTTGTGATATTGTTTGTCACTTTGTTGTTTGCCAACTTTGCCGAGGCCATTGCCGAAGCCCGTGGCAAGGCACAGGCGGACAGCCTGCGTAAAACGCGTGAAGAAACGCCCGCAAAGGTTTTGGTGGAAGGCAAGTTACGCACTGTAAGCAGCGCACGTCTCAAGAAGGGAGACTTCTTTGTTTGCGAAGCCGGCGATACGATTCCTGCCGATGGCGAGATTGTGGAAGGGTTGGCTTCTATTGACGAGAGTGCCATTACCGGTGAATCCGCTCCGGTAATCCGTGAGGCGGGCGGTGATAAAAGCTCCGTTACCGGCGGTACGAAAGTGCTGTCGGATAAGATAAAGGTGTTGGTTACGCAACAACCGGGCGAGAGTTTCCTCGACAAGATGATTGCGCTGGTAGAGGGTGCCACCCGGAAGAAAACACCGAACGAAATAGCGCTGACTATCTTATTGGCCGGTTTTACGTTAGTGTTCGTAATCGTATGTATTACGTTGATTCCGATGGCGGACTATACCAATATCGACCATCCGGGTACGTATATCTCTATTGCGGCTATTCTTTCATTGTTTGTCTGCCTGATACCGACAACCATCGGCGGCTTGCTTTCGGCAATCGGTATTGCCGGTATGGATCGTGCTCTGCGTGCCAATGTAATTACAAAATCGGGCAAAGCCGTTGAAACTGCCGGTGACATTGATACGTTGCTGTTGGACAAGACCGGTACAATTACTATCGGTAATCGTAAGGCTACCAAGTTTCATCCGGCTCCGGGCATTGATGAAAAGGTGTTTGTAGAGGCTTGCCTATTGTCCTCGCTTTCCGATGAAACCCCGGAAGGAAAGTCCGTCATCGAGTTGGGGCGTGAGAACGGACATCGTATGCGCGACCTCAATACTGCGGGAGCCCACATGATTAAGTTTACGGCCGAAACCAAATGTTCCGGTGTCGACCTGCAAGATGGTACTCAAATCCGCAAAGGTGCGTTCGATGCGATTCGTCGGATTGTGGAAAGCGCGGGGAATAAATTCCCGAAAGAAGTGGAAGAAGCGATTGCCGTCATTTCGGGCAATGGCGGTACCCCGCTGGTAGTGTGTGTCAATAAGGCGGTATTGGGAGTCATAGAATTGCAGGACATTATCAAGCCGGGCATCCAGGAACGCTTTGAACGTCTTCGTAAAATGGGGGTGAAGACGGTTATGGTGACCGGTGACAACCCGTTGACCGCCAAATATATTGCCGAAAAAGCCGGTGTGGATGATTTCATTGCCGAAGCAAAGCCGGAGGATAAAATGGAGTATATCAAGAAAGAACAGCAGGCCGGCAAACTGGTTGCCATGATGGGAGACGGAACCAATGATGCCCCCGCGCTGGCGCAGGCAAATGTGGGGGTTGCCATGAATAGCGGTACGCAGGCTGCAAAGGAAGCCGGCAATATGGTAGACCTTGACAATGACCCGACCAAGCTGATTGAAATAGTAGAGATAGGCAAGCAGTTGCTGATGACGCGCGGTACGCTTACGACTTTCTCCATTGCGAATGATGTGGCCAAATACTTTGCTATTATTCCCGCACTGTTCATGGTTGCTATCCCTCAATTGGCCCCATTGAATATCATGGGGTTGCATAGCCCTGAAACGGCCATTCTTTCGGCTATCATCTTTAATGCTGTCATCATTCCCATACTGATACCGTTGGCTTTGAGAGGCGTCCGGTACAAACCGATCGGCGCAAGCGCGTTACTGCGCCGCAACTTGCTGATTTATGGTTTGGGTGGTGTCATAGCGCCGTTCATAGGTATTAAGTTAATAGATATGTTTGTCAGTTTGTTTTTTTAATTTAAAATAAAAAGAAAATGAAAACTCTTTGGAAATCAGTTAGAATAACCGTCGCTTTCTGCATATTCTTTTCCGTGTTCTATATCCTTGTATTGTGGATATTCGCACAATTTGCAGGGCCGAATAAAGGAAATGCCGAGGTATTGACCCTGAACGGCAAGGCAGTGGGCGCTGCCAACGTGGGGCAGATGTTTACGGAAGACATTTATTTTTGGGGACGGCCTTCCTGTGCCGGTGACGGTTATGATGCAAGCAGCTCGGCAGGTAGCAATAAAGGCCCTGCAAATGAAGAATACCTTGCGGAAGTGGAAGCGCGTATAGATACATTCTTGCTGCATCATCCTTATTTGCAGCGTAAAGAAGTTCCTGCCGAAATGGTAACGGCCAGCGCTTCGGGGCTTGATCCCGATATTACGCCTGCCAGTGCTTATGTACAGGTAAAGCGTGTGGCTGAGGCAAGGGGAATGGATGAGGCTACTGTCCGGGGCATCGTTGACAAGGCTGTTGAAAAACCGTTGCTGGGATTGTTCGGTACGGCGAAAGTGAATGTGCTGAAACTGAATATTGCATTGGAAAAAGCAAATGGAAAATAAGAAAATAATGAAAGATATGAATCGGGTAAAAGTAACGGTAATAGGCGTTATTGCCGCTTTGGCAGTAAATTTTATGGGAGTGGATAAAGTGCAGGCGCAGGAATTTAAGATACAGGGTGATTTGATCAGTTCCTATGTATGGCGCGGCTTTTATCAAACCGGAGTTAGTTTCCAGCCGACTTTAGGCTTTGGGATAGGCGGCTTTGCGTTGACGGCATGGGGCTCTACCGATTTCGATGGAACAAGTTCCTCGGACGGTGAGGCTGCCAAAGAAATAGATTTGACGGCAGCTTATACGTTCGGTGATTCCGGTTTGACCTTGTCCGTTGCCAGTCTTTGGTGGGCAGGTCAGGGAAGCAATAAGTATTTTAACTTCAAAAGCCATGAAACGGCCCACCATTTTGAAGCGGGGCTTGCCTATACACTTCCGTTGGAGAAGTTTCCGCTGTCAATAGCCTGGTACACGATGTTTGCCGGCGCGGATAAGAATGAGAAGGGAGAGCAGAATTATTCTTCTTATGTAGAATTGAACTATCCGTTCAGCATTAAATCCGTCGATTTGAATGCCACTTGCGGTTTTCTGCCTTACGAAGCCGGCGTAGGTGTTTACGGAGTACCGAACAGCGGATTCGCTGTAACCAATCTGGCACTGAAAGCCACGAAGGATATAAAGGTGACGGACAAATTCGCGATACCGATATTTGCGCAGGCTATTTGGAATCCCCGTATGGAAGATGCGCATCTGGTGTTTGGTATAACTCTGAAGCCATGAGCAGGGAGGAGAGTGTACAACATTTCCTCGACTTGATTAAGAAATCACGTCGTGGTAAGTTTAAGGTCTACATCGGCATGATTGCCGGTGTAGGCAAAACTTATCGTATGCTTCAGGAAGCCCATGACTTGCTGGACAATGGGGTAGACGTGAATATAGGCTATGTGGAAACGCATGGACGTGCCGGTACGGAGGCGGTGTTGGCGGGACTGCCCGTAATTCCCCGGCGTAAGATATTCTATAAGGGTAAGGAACTCGAGGAAATGGACCTTGACGCTATCATCCGTATCCATCCGGAAATCGTTATTGTGGACGAGCTGGCGCATACCAATGTAGAAGGCAGTAGGAATGAGAAGCGTTGGCAGGATGTAATGGACTTGCTGGATGAGGGTATCAATGTTATATCCGCTGTCAACATACAGCATATCGAGAGCATTAATGAAGAAGTGCAAGGCATTTCTGGTATCGAGGTAAAGGAACGCATTCCCGACAGTGTGCTGGAAGAAGCGGATGAAGTGGTGAATATCGACCTGACGGCGGAAGAGCTGATAACCCGCCTGAAAGCCGGTAAAATATACAAGCCGGATAAAGTGGCCCTTGCTTTGAATAATTTCTTCAAGACGGAAAATATTCTGCAACTGCGCGAACTGGCTCTGAAGGAGGTGGCGTTAAGAGTGGAGAAGAAAGTGGAGAATGAAGTGGTGGTTTCCTGTGTGGGCGTGCGGCATGAGAAGTTCATGGCGTGTATCAGCAGTCATGAGAAAACGCCACGCCGCATTATCCGCAAGGCGGCACGATTGGCAACCCGTTATAATACGTCGTTCGTTGCCCTTTATGTACAGACTCCCCGGGAGAGTGCCGACCGCATTGCCCTTGCGAACCAGCGGCATCTGCTGAATCATTTCAAGCTGGTGACCGAATTGGGCGGAGAGGTCATGCAGGTGCAATCCAAAGACGTGTTGGACAGCATCGTTACGGCTTGTAAAGAGAAGCAGATAACGACCGTTTGTATGGGCAGTCCTTCGTTCGCTTTGCCGCAATCCTTGTTTATGGTTCTGAAATATAGAAAATTTGTGAACGAACTGGCGCAAGCAAACGTAGATTTGATTATACTTGCATAAAATTTAATATCTTGACCGTTATGAATATTCGTACAAAACTGATACTCAGTGTAGGTGTTCTGGCAGGTATGATAATCCTGCTGGTAGCCCTTTCTGTTGTAAATCTCCAGATACTGACGGCTACGGAGCCGGATAGCCCTGCCGCCATGCCCGGCTTGCAACGGGCCTTGCTTTGGATTTCCATTACGGGCGGTATTTGCATTCTTGCCAGTATCGTGTTGTTGGTATGGTTGCCCCGCTCCATTAATAAACCTATCAGGGAACTGACGCAGGGCATCCTCGAAATAGCTAACCATAATTATGAAAAACGCCTTGACATGAGCGAACACGAAGAGTTCCGCGAGGTGGCCGATAGTTTTAACAGCATGGCGGAACGCCTTACGGAATATCGTACCAGTACGCTGAATGATATTTTATCCGCCAAAAAGTTTCTGGAAGCCATCGTAAACAGTATTCATGAACCTATTATCGGCTTAAACCGCGAACACGAAATTCTTTTCGTCAATAAAGAAGCGCTGACCGTACTGAATCTGAAGCGTGAGGATGTCATACGCCGTTCGGCAGAGGAACTGTCGCTGAAAAACGATCTGCTCCGGAGGCTGATAAGGGAGTTGGTTAATCCGGGCGAGAAGAAAGAGCCTTTGAAAATTTATGCGGATAATAAGGAAAGCTATTTTCAGGCATCTTATATTACTATTATGAATACGGATGCCGATACGGACGAGTCTCATAATCTGGGCGATGTTATCCTGTTGAAGAATATCACCGAATTTAAAGAACTGGATACGGCAAAAACAACTTTTATTTCTACGATTTCGCATGAATTGAAGACCCCTATCTCCGCCATTCTTATGAGTCTGCAGCTTTTAGAGGACAACCGTGTGGGCGCTTTGAACGAGGAACAGGAACAACTTTCGAAAAGTATAAGGGAAAATGCTGACCGCTTGCTGGGGATTACAGGCGAGCTTCTTAATATGACGCAGGTGGAAGCCGGCAAGTTGCAGATGATACCGAAGATAACGAAACCTATCGAACTGATAGAATATGCCATCAAGGCAAATCAGGTGCAGGCCGATAAGTTCAATATCCAGATTGAGGTGGAATATCCGGAAGAGAAGATGCCGAAATTGTTTGTGGATAGCGAGAAGATAGCATGGGTGCTCACTAACCTGTTGAGTAACGCCATTCGTTATTCCAAGGAAAACGGGCATGTCATTATCGGCGCAAGGCAGGAAGATAATAGTGTGGAACTTTATGTACAAGATTTTGGTAAAGGTATTGATCCGCGCTATCACCAGAGCATCTTCGACCGTTACTTCCGTGTACCCGGTACGAAAGTGCAGGGAAGCGGATTGGGACTATCCATATCCAAAGATTTTGTAGAAGCTCATGGCGGCACGCTGACCGTTCAGAGTGAATTGGGAAAAGGCAGCCGTTTCGTTATTCGACTGAAAGCGTAATAGCAATATGATGTTTCCCTACATTCTGCGGTATTGCTGTGGCGACATTCCAATCTGTTTCTTGAAGAAAGTGCCGAAATAGGATGCGTTCGGGAAGTTGAAGAAATCGGAGATTTCCTGTACGTTCTTTTGTGTATTCTTGAGTAGTGAAATGCTTTTGCGGATAATGGACTTGAATACCAGCTCCTGTACCGTGTATCCGCAAATGGATTTGGAGAGGGCGGAGAGGTATTTGGGCGACAGGCATAGCTTGTCCGCGTAGAAGTCCACCCCCCGCTCTTTCGTATAATATTGTTCTATTAATTGCACCAGGCGGATAAATATATCGTGCTTGTGGCTTACGGAAGTCTTTTCGGCAATGAGTTTGCGTGTATAAACCGAGCAAAGCCTGTGGGTCAGTGCCAACAGAAGCAACTTCTGTTCATACCGGTTAAAAGGATTCTCTTCTATTTTCAGCGTACTGTCCAATAGTGACAGGTATTTTAAAACCTCTTCTTCTTCTCCGGTATTCCATACGTAGCACGGTTCGGTGGCCAGATGCGAGTATAGGTGCATGGATACTACCGAGTTTCCCATAAAGTCCCGTATGGGGTCGGTCTGATAGATGAAGATATATACCTCTACGTTGTCGGATGCCTGTAGTACCTGAAACAAGGAGTCCTTCGGCAGAAAGAGCGTATCACCGGCTTTGGCGGAAAATGTTTTCTGGTTAAGGATGAAGGTGAAACTTCCTTGACGGCAAATTATAAGTCCCACTCCGTCTATCATAAACGGACTTTTCAAGGCAGACGGGAAGGCGCAAAGCACGCCTTCCGAACTGCAAATTTGCCGTTTGTCCAATAACGCACTGTCAAGGCGCGATAAACGTTCTTGTCGGGTATCCATGAGAGTAGGGTTTACGGTTCTTGTTTGAAAACAGTGCTAAGTTAATAATTTCCGTTTAGGATAGGGCAGTACCACAACAAATATCATGCAAAAAAGGCAAGCATACAATGTCCAACCCGCCATCTCCTTGACTGCCGATAAGGTGGCCTGCACCTGAATGCGCCCTTTGGTGGATGTGGCTGCCATGTTAACGGCTTCCTGCTTGCTTTTCCCCTGATATTGCATTCCTTGTACGGTTTGCATAAATGAGGCGGATGCCTCGGGGTGCATCATATCCACATTCTGTGCATAACGGGTAATGTAGTGTTGCTGCCGTTCCTGCAATACATTGCTGTATAATGCGGTTCCTATGCTGGGAGCAAGTACCATACGTACAGTAAGCATTGTGCAAATCCACGATGAGAGGTATTTATAAGGCATACGCTGGGTTGCAAAAGTCGGTATCAGCGAGTATAGGAACATCATGCCTGTAGAACGGATAATAACTGGATATTTCATTCGTTCGTACAAGCCTGCGCCCTGTACCTCAAAGTACATGAACATGGCGGATAATCCCAAAAACAGGAAACCTGCGGCAAAAAGATATTTAAAGTGCACTCCTTTCACGCTGAGCCAGATCGTTGCAATGCCACCGATAAAATAACCTAACATAGACCAGTTGCCCAATGTCGCGTTTTGATAGTTGTCCAGCTTCATGCCTATTCCCGTAAATACATTGACGAACATTGAACTGGAGTTCAGTACCATTAACAGAAAGTAGAACAGGAATCCGAAGCGGATAGTTCGCAACTTGAGTACGTCGAACTGATAGTAGGGATTGCGCTGGGTTACTTCTATGTAGACAAACAGAATACCTGCAACCACAGCACCGACCGTTGCCCATTGGATTGTAGGGTCGTCATACCAGTCGAGCACCTTGCCGTAAGTCAGCACATAAGTGATGCACGTCAGTGTGATACAGAAGATGGAAGCGTTGCCAAATTGTTTGAGGTTGATAGGAAAACGGCGGGTGGCATACTTATGATAAGGCATCGTGACGAAGGTAATGAGGATACAGAGCAACAGCAACCCCATCATGAAGTAATAAACATATTGCCACTCGTATTCGTAAGTAAGCCATGCTGTAAGCGATGTGCCCAACTGCCCCAATACCATAAAAAACAGGTAAATGGCGGGTTGTGCAGCGCTTCGTTCAATATCCAGTTTGTCCCAGCCTTCACCGGTGGTGGGTTCATTGCCGGGGGTGATCTTTTCGGTTGCTTCTACGTTACCGGCATACTTGATGAGAGTAAACAGATTGACCATCATCAGCACCATACGCAGGAATCCCATAAACAGACTGCATAGCGCCAACAGGAATATGCTGTCTGTCTTGGCGCAGATGTAGCTGAAGATATACATCAGCGAAAATCCGACGATACACATCATTTTCTCCCTGCGGATACATACCAGCCGGTACAGGAAAGGGCAGAATGCCGCCATGCCTATGGATGTGGCGAAGTTGGCAAACTGGATATGTTCGGATATGATGCCCAGACCGCTCATCATCTCCGTGCCGCTGGCAGAGTAAGTTCCGCCTACTGTAAGAATGGGCAGGAAGAACATGAACAGGATGATAATGCCTATCGGTTTAGGCACCCAGTTATAGAAAGGATAGTTTTTGGGATATGCGGGCATTTCCTTAACAATTAATGATTGAAAATCAGAGTTCGGCTTTCACTATTACCATCATACCGGCAGCAAGTTTTTCGTTATCTTCTTTGGAAAGATTGGTGAAGTCGATGCGTACGGGTATGCGTTGTTGTATTTTGACGAAGTTTCCGGCTGAATTGTCGGTAGGAACCAATGAGTACTTGGAACCCGTAGCGCCGGATATGGCTGTGATTGTTCCCGTGAACTCTTTGTCGCTGATAGCATCTACAGTGATGGTAACCTCTTGTCCTATATGCAGGTTTTCCACTTGAGTTTCCTTATAGTTGGCGACAATCCATTTTTGAGTATCGGGCAGGATATAAGTAATGGTTTGTCCGGCTGTGATGAACTGGCCTTCTTCCAGTGCCCGGCGTCCCAATTTGCCATCGCAGGGAGCTACTACTACAGTGTAGGAAAGATTCAGACGTGCCATTTCCAAAGCAGCGGTTGCCCGTTGGATGGCGGCTTCTGTACTTTCACGGCGGTGTGATACTTCATTGACTCCCGACAAAGCGGCTTTTTGCTGGCGTTTTGTTGCTTCCAGCTTCTTGCGGGTGGCTTCGTATTCCGTTTCTATCTGTTCCAACTGTATGGGAGTGGCTGCATTTCTTTGCACCAGGTTCTGGTAGCGTTGGCGGTCTTTCTCCAGTTTGGCAAGACGGATTTCAATTTCAGAGATGGAAGCGTCGTACACGGAAGCGGTGGTCTGTGTGGTTTGCAATGTGGCCCCGATTACGGTAGCGCCGGCCAGTGCGTCTTTCAGTGCGGCTTCGGCTTCCATTACGCGTATCTTATATTCGCGGTCGTCCAATACAAGGAGCGTATCGCCTTTATGTACCTCTTGATGTTCGGTAAAATAAATCTTCTTGATATAGCCTGATGCGCGTAGGTTGATAGGGGATATGTACTGCTCTATCTGTGCGTCATTACTGGTTTCTGTGCGATTGTAGCCGAGGAAGAGACAAGCAACTTCCACTATTCCCCAAACAACGATTGCTGCTCCCAACAAGCTGACTGCGATTTGCCAGCGACGTAGCTTACGAAGTTTTTTAGCTTTCTCCTGATGTGTGTTCGATGCGTTATTTTTTTCTATTGCTTCCATATTATGATGATTTGATTAACTTGTTATTTAATTAATGTATCTATTTGTCCTGTCAGCTTCAACAGCAGCAGGGTTGTTACCCGATAGTTGTAATGTGCGCTGATATAGTTGTTTTGCGCTTCGCTCATCTGCATTTCGTCTTGCAGGACTTCGGTCATGGAAGCGATACCCTCTCTGTACCGATCCATTGTGACCGTATATACATCTTCGGCAAGCAGGTAGTTATCTTTCTGCTTTTTGAAGTTACGTTGGTTGTTCATCAGGTCGTTGGTGGCGTTCAGATATTGGGTCTGCAGATTTTTGCGGGTATTTTCCTGTGCCAGCTTTATATTTTCGATGTCTATTGCAGCTTTTCGGTTTTTGTAACGCTTATCCAGTCCGTCGAATATAGGAACGCGTAAGGATACGCCCAGTCCGTAGGAACGGAACCAATGGTTGGACGGTCCGGAATGGAACCAACGGTAGGCCTTGTCCGTATAGGCGGAGAACATCCAGTTGGCGGTCAGGTTTAATGAAGGAATATAACCGTGACCAATCATCTTTTTCTGCTTTTCAGCCATGACCCTTTGCGATTGCAGCAGTTGGAGTTCGTACAGATTTTCGGATAGTCCGGTCAACTCAACAGGCGTAATGTTCTCGGAGTTTACCGGAACTAAGGTTATCTGTTCTTCGGCAGGATAATCCATGATATATTTCAGCAGGTTCAGTTGTTGTTCCTGCATGGCCAGTACATTGTCGTATTGTACTTTCAGATTTTCCAGATTGATATTGACCCGTTTTACATCCACTTCCATGGCCATACCATTGTCATGGAAAGCTACTGTGATGTTTTTTAATTCTTCCAACCGGGTGATATTGGCCTTTATCAGTGTGACTTGCTCGGCTGTGGTTTGCCCCAGATAATACATCTTGCATATTTCCAGGATAAGGTCTTCCCGTGCTTTCTCATAAGAAAGACGGCTTATCTCGTCCATAGTTTTGGCTATGGAAACAGTGGTGTACAGGGTTTGGTTGTAAAGTGGCATTTGCAACTGCAGGCCGGCATTGGCACTGTTCCGTAGGGTATAGGTAATGTTATACGGATTTCCGTAGGCCGAACCGTCGGTAACGGATACGGGTGGGTCTATGTTGTCATTGTAATTGGCAAACCCGTTGATTTGGGGCAATAGTCTTGCCCGGTTTTCAGAAACTCCATATTTGCTTTTCTGCATTTCCTTGCGTTTGCTTTCCAAGGACAGGTTGTTTTCGATACCTATTTCAAGGCAATCTTTCAGCGTCAAAGTCTTTTGGGCGTATCCTTCGACAGCCGACAAACAGAGAAAGGAAAAAATGAATAGTAGTTTTTTCATAATAATCACCAATAATTTGTGCAAAGTTAGTTGCTAATTTTGGGAAAATGTTATCCATATATAGACTGCTTGTGTTCATATTTTCCTTTTTATCCTTCTTACTATGGATATAAATAGGTAAAAAACAACTGTTTTGAATTTCCGTACCTGCTTAATAAATGATAATAATCGTCTTTCTTGTGAAAAAAAACAGGAAGAAATGTATTTATCAAATTTATTATACTACCTTTGTCCCAGAGTTTGAGTTACGAATCATTATCGTATAGTTCTTCTTTTTAATATATTATTAGTAAGCAGTCCTCTTCTTTAATTATCCTCCTCACTCCATTTATTATTTATTTTATAACATTTTTAGAATGAACATTTACATTTCAGGTTTAAGTTATGGCATTAATAATGCTGACTTGACAAATTTATTTGCAGAGTTTGGAGAAGTTTCTTCAGCTAAAGTAATTCTCGATAGAGAAACCGGTAGATCCAGAGGATTCGCTTTTGTAGAGATGAACAATGATACAGAAGGACAGAAAGCTATTGACGAATTGAACGGCGTAGAATATGACAGCAAGGTTATTTCTGTAAGCGTTGCGCGTCCTCGCGAGGAAAGACCCTCGAATGGTAGCTCTCGTGGTGGTTATAATAACTCCAGAAGATATTAATATCAGACTAAAGGCGGGAAACTTGCTTTCCTGCCTTTCATAAATAAACTCCGTTTTTTTATTTAGCGGAAGCGTTCCGCTTCATTACCTGCACTTTTCATTCTGCAAAGACTTATCAGACTTTTTGTATGGGCCACTTGAGTGAAGCGTGCTCTCATTATACTTGTGCTAGTGTTTTAGCACATTCAAAAACAATATATATGACATTTAAAGATTTAAATATAACCGAACCTATTTTAAAAGCAATTGAAGAAAAAGGGTATGCCAATCCTACCCCTATACAAGTAAAAGCAATCCCTGCCGCCTTAACAGGAAAAGACATATTAGGCTGTGCGCAGACCGGAACTGGAAAGACCGCTGCATTTGCCATTCCCATTATTCAGCATTTGCAAGTCCTTAAAAACCGGGATAAGAGTATCAAAGCCTTGATACTGACACCTACCCGTGAATTGGCATTGCAGATTAGCGAATGCATAGACGACTATGCCAAATATACGCAAGTCCGTCATGGGGTTATCTTCGGAGGAGTAAACCAGCGTGCGCAGGTAAATATGCTCCATAAAGGAGTCGACATATTGGTCGCCACTCCAGGACGTCTGTTGGATTTGATGAATCAGGGATATATCCATTTGGATAATGTGCGACACTTCGTACTGGATGAGGCTGACCGTATGCTTGATATGGGATTTATCCATGACATCAAACGTTTGTTGCCGAAACTTCCTAAAGAAAAGCAGACCTTGTTCTTCTCGGCTACCATGCCCGATACGATAATCGCTTTGACGAACTCACTGCTGAAACAACCGGTGAAGATTACTATAACCCCAAAATCATCTACGGTAGATACTATCGAACAGACTATTTATTTTGTGGAGAAGAAAGAGAAAAGTAAATTGTTGATTTCTATTTTACATAAAACGGAGGGACAGTCGGTGCTTGTTTTCTCACGTACCAAGCATAATGCGGACAGAATTGTCCGCGTATTAAGCAAAGCAGGTATCGGTAGTCAGGCTATTCATGGAAATAAAAGTCAGAATGCAAGGCAATCTGCATTGGAAAACTTCAAAACGGGTAAGATACGTGTAATGATAGCTACCGATATTGCAGCCAGAGGCATTGATATCAATGAGTTGCCGTTGGTTATAAACTATGACCTTCCCGATGTGCCCGAGACGTATGTGCATCGTATTGGACGTACCGGTAGAGCTGGTAATTTAGGAACGGCATTGACTTTTTGCTCGCAGGAAGAGCGTAAGTTGGTTAACGATATTCAGAAGCTGACAGGTAAGAAACTCAGCAAGGTTGAGTTTGCTATCTGAGGTCGTTTCTAAGTTTATTATTTTATTTATCCGACGAGTATACACCCATTAAACTATAAAATCTATGGCAAAATCCATGACAGTAGGAAAGCGTGAGAATGAAAAGAAAAGACTTGCTAAGCGGGAAGCAAAATTAAAAAGAAAAGAAGGTAGAAAATCTACAAAAAGCAGTTTTGATGATATGATTGCTTATGTGGACGAATATGGTATGATTACTTCAACTCCACCCGAAGAGAATATCAAAAAGCAAGAGATTAATGTAGAGGAGATAATGATTTCCACTCCCAGGAAAGAAGATGAAGAACCGGTAATTTTGAGAGGAAGAATAGAGTTCTTTAATGAAGCCAGAGGATTTGGATTTATCAAAGACCTTGCAGGAATTGAAAAATATTTCTTTCACGTGAACAATGTTGTTACGGATGTCAGAGAGGGTAATATCGTTACATTCGACCTCGAACGAGGAGCAAAGGGGATGAATGCTGTTAATATCTGTCTGGAAAGATAACTTGCTTGCCATAGTGCAAAAATCCTTTGCTTTCCACTTTTGTTGCCGGGTGTTTTTTCGGACTGCCCCAATATGATCAATTTTTTTGAAAGGAGGGCAACCAATAGCGTCACTTGCTACCAATTGAGGCAAAAAACAAAAAAAGACCGCCAAGAGTGGAAGCCTCCTAACAGTCTAAATCTTCTTTGTAGCGGGACCCGGGATTGAACCGGGGACCTCATGATTATGAATCATGCGCTCTAACCAGCTGAGCTATCCCGCCATTGTTTCTTGATTGCGGGTG
This sequence comes from Bacteroides sp. 2201st1_D9_2201SCRN_220225, assembly GCF_040928965.1. Classification (NCBI taxonomy): domain Bacteria; kingdom Pseudomonadati; phylum Bacteroidota; class Bacteroidia; order Bacteroidales; family Bacteroidaceae; genus Bacteroides; species Bacteroides sp. 2201st1_D9_2201SCRN_220225. The sequence goes on from NZ_JBCODG010000029.1 coordinate 47,202, forward strand.
CAAAGATATAGCTTTTCTTTAAACTGCCAAAATTTTCAGGCGTATTTTTTTGTCGCATATTTTATGATTTGAGATAAAAAAACTTTTTACTCTTATTGTTTTGTATCTATTGTATAACATTATCAACGTTTTAACTTTGAATAGAAAGCAAATGAGAATAAAATCAATGAATTATTTTTTCTAATTAGAAAAAAGTATTTATCTTGGCTGGCGCAATAAAAGCAGAATAGACTATGGAAAGGGAAAAAATACATTTGGAATATCTCTTGAATGCGACTTCTAAAAGTATTCTTTGGACAGCAATAAGTACTCCTACAGGTTTGGAGGGTTGGTTTGCAGACAGGGTGCAATCGGATGATAAGATAGTGTCTTTCTTTTGGGGAAAGACAGAGAGACGTGATGCTGAAATCATTGCAGTGCGTGCATACTCTTTTATCCGCTTTCGTTGGTTGGATAATGAAAAACCGCGTGAGTATTTTGAATTAAAGATGACAAACAATGAGTTAACCAATGATTTTGTACTTGAAATAACAGATTTCACCAATGCAGACGAAGCAAATGATTTGCGTGAATTGTGGGAATCTCAGGTAGATACCTTGCGTAGAACATGCGGTTTTTAGTTAACTTTCAATTAAAAATTTCCCGTACTCCCTTTTTTGTGCTACTTTTGTGCGTTTATTGCATGAAACAAGTAAAATGCTGCGCATAAAAAAGTTAGATATATTTATTTTAAAGAGCTTTTGCATGCTCTTTATGGGCACTTTCTTTATCTGCCTTTTCATCTTCATGATGCAGTTTCTGTGGAAATATGTAGACGAAATGGTGGGAAAAGGATTGGAGATGAATGTTCTTGCCCAATTTTTTTTCTATTCGGCGCTGACGCTGGTGCCGGCTTCATTGCCTTTGGCTATTTTGCTGGCAGCTCTTATCACTTTTGGCAATTTTGGAGAGCGGTTTGAATTGCTTGCCATGAAAGCGGCAGGTATTTCTTTGCTTAAGATTATGCGTCCGCTGATAATTTTCATATCCATTATTTGCTGCGTTTCCTTTTATTTTCAGAATGTTATTGGCCCTAAAGCGCAGACTAAGTTATGGACATTGCTGGTATCCATGAAGCAGAAGTCGCCCGAAGTGGACATTCCCGAAGGAGTATTTTATGATGAGATAGACGGGTATAACCTTTACGTAAAGCATAAAAACCGTAAGACAGGTATGCTGTATGATGTATTGATTTATAATTTCGAGAAAGGGTTTGAGAATGCGCAGATTATCAAATCGGATTCCGGCAGATTGGAAATGACAGCGGACAAACAGCATCTTTATCTTCACCTTTACAGCGGTGAGCAGTTTGAAAATCTGAAGTCGCAGAGTATGAATCAGAAAAATGTGCCTTATCGTCGGGAAGCGTTCGTTGAGAAGCATGCGATTATAGAGTTCAACTCGGATTTCAATATGGTGGATGCCGGATTTATGAGCAACCAATCCAATAGCAAGGACATGAAAATGTTGCAGGCCGGCATTGATTCTATGAAGGTGCAGAACGATAGCATCGGGCGTACTTATTATAAAGAGGCTATGGCGAGTACTTATAAGGCGACCTCCAATACGCTGAGTAAGGCTGATACGATAAAAATAGAATCTGCAACTTTGGGTAGCTACGATGTGGACAGTCTGTTTAATGTGGCTACTTTAGTGCAGAAACAGAAGATAATGTCTACGGCTGTCAGCCGTGCGGAGAGTGCTGCAAGTGATTGGAGTTTCAAGGGTTTCAATATATCGCAGACGGAAAACAGTTTGAGGCGCCATATGACTTCCTGGCACGAGAAACTGACGCTTTCGTTGGCATGCCTTATTTTTTTCTTCATCGGTGCACCGTTGGGTGGTATCATCCGTAAAGGCGGTTTAGGCATGCCTGTAGTAGTGTCCGTGCTTATTTTTATCATCTATTACATTATCAACAATACGGGTTATAAGATGGCTCGTGACGGTAAGTGGATTGTGTGGATGGGTATGTGGACCAGTACAGCTGTGCTGGCGCCATTGGGTGCATTCCTTACTTATAAATCCAATAATGATTCGGTGGTGCTGAATGCTGATGCCTATATCAATTGGTTTAAAAAGATAGCAGGTATTCGCAGTGTCCGCCATTTGTTCCGGAAAGAAGTGATTATTCACGATCCTGATTATGTACGTTTGCCGGGAGAACTTCAGCGGCTGTCGGCGGATTGCCGTGCGTATGCCGAAAAGAAAACTCTGATGCGAGCACCCAATTATTTCAGATTATGGATGAACGATGCGCCACACGATGAGGAGGTGGTGGCTCTCAATGAACGGTTGGAAACTTTGATAGACGAGATGTCTAACACAAGGTCTATACCGTTGTTGACAGCATTGAATAATTACCCGGTAATAGCTGTTCATGCCCATGTGCGTCCTTTCCGTAATTATTGGTTGAATATGCTGTGTGGAGCGATAGTGCCTGTCGGCTTGTTCTTTTACTTCCGTATTTGGGCATTCCGTATCCGCTTGAATAAGGACATGGAGCGGATTATCCACACAAACGAAGAGATACAGAATATTATAAAAGTCAATCAGAATAAATAATAAAGATATGGAAAAAGTAAAGTTAAATACGATAGAGGAGGCCATTGAAGATTTTAAGGCTGGCAATTTCGTGATTGTAGTCGATGATGAAGATCGTGAAAATGAAGGCGACTTGATTATTGCAGCAGAAAAGATAACATCGGAAAAAGTGAATTTTATGCTGAAGCATGCACGTGGAGTATTGTGTGCTCCGATTACGGTGTCTCGTTGCAAAGAGCTGGATTTACCTCATCAGGTGACGGACAATACCTCGGTATTGGGTACTCCTTTTACGGTGACTGTCGATAAATTAGAAGGTTGTACAACCGGTGTTTCTGCAGCAGACCGTGCTGCAACCATTCAGGCACTGGCCGATCCGCTTTCCACTCCGGCTACTTTCGGTCGCCCCGGACATATCAATCCTTTGTATGCGCAGGAGAAAGGGGTATTACGTCGTGCTGGTCATACCGAAGCTACGATTGATATGTGTCGTTTGTCGGGTTTCTATCCTGCCGGCGCGCTTATGGAGATCATGAACGAAGACGGTACGATGGCACGTTTGCCCGAATTGCGTAAAATGGCAGATGAATTTAATTTGAAACTGATTTCTATCCGCGATATGATAGCTTACCGTTTGCAACAGGAATCTATCGTAGAAAAAGGTGTAGAGGTGGATATGCCGACAGAGCATGGACATTTCCGCTTGATTCCTTTCCGTCAGAAGTCCAACGGATTGGAGCATGTGGCCTTGTTTAAGGGTACTTGGGCTCCCGATGAACCGGTGTTGGTGCGTGTACATTCTTCCTGTGCTACGGGGGATATATTCGGTTCCATGCGTTGTGATTGCGGCGAGCAGTTGCACAAGGCGATGGAGGTGATAGAAAAAGCCGGTAAAGGAGTTATCGTATATCTCAACCAGGAGGGTCGGGGCATTGGTCTGATGGAAAAGATGAGAGCGTATAAACTTCAGGAAGACGGTATGGATACAGTAGATGCCAACATTTGTCTCGGGCATCTGGCAGATGAACGCGATTATGGTGTGGGGGCTCAGATACTGCGTGAATTGGGGGTGCATAAGATGCGTCTGCTTACAAACAATCCGGTGAAACGTGTCGGTTTGGAAGCTTATGGTCTGGAGATTGTAGAGAATGTACCGGTTGAAACTACTCCGAACCAGTATAACGAGCGTTACTTGCGTACGAAGAAAGAGCGTATGGGACACACTCTCCATTTTAGTAAGTAACTGTCTTTTTGTTTTATTATATCAAAGAAAATCGTTTATTTTGCAACCGGATTTGCATAACAACCATTAAATAGAAATAGAATGAACCAATTATCAGACCGTTTGAATAGCTTGTCGCCCTCTGCGACGCTGGCTATGTCTCAAAAAAGTGCAGAGTTGAAAGCTCAAGGTGTAGACGTAATTAATTTAAGTGTCGGAGAACCTGATTTTAATACACCCGACCACATTAAAGAGGCTGCAAAAAAGGCGATAGACGATAACTTCTCTCGCTATTCTCCCGTTCCGGGTTATCCAGCTCTACGTAATGCTATCGTAGAAAAATTGAAGAAGGAGAATGGTCTGGACTATACAGTTGCGCAAATTTCTTGTGCTAACGGAGCTAAACAGTCGGTTTGCAATGCCATTCTGGTATTGGTGAATCCAGGTGATGAAGTGATTGTGCCTGCGCCGTATTGGGTCAGCTATCCTGAAATGGTAAAGCTGGCAGAAGGTAAGCCGGTGATTGTCACAGCGGGCATCGAGCAGGACTTCAAGATTACACCGGCTCAATTGGAGGCTGCTATTACGCCAAAAACAAAAGCACTAATTCTCTGTTCTCCTTCCAATCCTACGGGGTCTGTATATAGCAAGGAGGAATTGGCCGGATTGGTTGCCGTGTTGGCAAAGCATCCGCAGGTAATTGTCATAGCTGATGAAATTTATGAACATATCAATTATATTGGTAAGCACCAGAGCATTGCACAGTTCCCTGAAATGAAGGATCGTACAGTGATTGTAAACGGTGTTTCCAAGGCTTATGCCATGACAGGCTGGCGTATTGGTTTCATTGCAGGACCGGAATGGATTGTAAAGGCTTCTAACAAATTGCAGGGGCAGTACACATCAGGGCCGTGTTCTGTATCTCAGAAAGCCGCTGAAGCTGCTTATACGGGAACGCAGGCTCCGGTGGAAGAGATGCGTAAGGCTTTTGAACGCCGTCGCGACCTTATTGTGAAACTGGCTAAGGAAGTACCGGGATTCGAAGTAAATGTACCGGAAGGTGCTTTCTACTTGTTCCCGAAATGTAGCTCATTCTTCGGTAAGTCTGCCGGTGACCGTAAGATTGAGAATTCGGATGATTTGGCTATGTACTTGTTGGAAGTAGCTCATGTAGCTTGTGTAGGCGGCACATCGTTTGGTGCTCCCGAATGTATTCGCATGAGTTATGCTACCAGCGATGAGAATATTGTGGAAGCTATTAGCCGTATCAAGGAAGCATTGTCAAAGCTGGTATAATCTTTTGATGACAGAAGTTCATCTCAGGTGTATGGGGTGTAACTCTGCAATATAAAAAGCCAACTAATTCACGTTTGAAATGTATTGTGGATTGGTTGGCTTCTTTGTATATTTAGATATTTCACGCAAAAAGCGGGTTTGGCCAGTATAGATAAAGATGTATATTTTTCTTCTTGGCACTGAGTCTTTTTAGTACTGAAATAAAAAGGCCCGATTTCATTGAAACCGAGCCTTTTTTCTTTTTCTTAGGATTGTATTATTCTCCCGGATGAATTGCTTCAGAAGGGCAAACATCTGCACAAGTACCGCATTCAGTACAAGTTTCAGGATCGATAGAGTAGATATCGCCTTCAGAGATAGCGCCTACCGGACACTCGTCGATACAAGTTCCGCAAGCAATACAATCGTCACTAATTACGTAAGCCATTTTCTTTAATTTTTTAATTATTAGTACTAATTGATTTGGCAAAAATAGTTGTTTTCTTCAATACTTGCTATCAATCTTGATTAAAAACATTTAATTTGTATCTTGTCTAAATAACGGTTGAGGTGAATGTACATATAATCAGGTTATAAGCGCTGGATATGTGAAAAATATAATCGGATTATTTTCACAGTTCTCTACACGATAACTTCCGTTGAAATGTTCAAAAAACAATAGATTGATTTTTTGTAATATAGCTTCTTTTTGTGAGGCAAATGCCGAATCAGCAAGTGGACTGTTGTCTATTCGGGAGTTTATTTCCTGTTTTTTCCGATTGTAAACCAGTTGCATACCTATTCTTCTTGGCTTTTTGCACTCTACAGGATAGAGTAGCATGCTGGAAATTATTTGTGTGAAGCGGCTGACATCCGTGTATATGATTGCATTGTTCACATCGGCTTGAAGCTCCAGATGTATATATCCTTCACTTCGCATCTGCACCAGATAGGGGAGTTCGTTGCACCACTCTTGCACATTGCAGTTCTGTAGCTGAAACTTCATCATGTTGGCTTCCAGACGTGAAAGGTCTAATACGTTATTCACAAGTTGGATTAATTCAGCCGAGTTGCTTTGAATGATGCCGGAGTATTCTCGTTTTTCCTTTTCGTTCAGGTTCCCGTCTTCGGTCATAAGTTGCGAGAATCCTACTACATTATTTAAGAGTATACGGATGTTGTAACTCATATTTGTCAGAAAGTGGCTTTTTATTTCATTGGCTTCTTCGGCAATGGAGGTTAATCTTCTGATTTCTTTTTCATTCTTTTGCAGCCGTTTCCGGCTTCGGTATATATGGATATTGGAAAGTAGTAGAGCTAAGATAATGATGACTGAGATGTATAAACAGGTTTGATGAAACATACTGTGTCTTTGTTCTCTTTGCAGTATGAGCTTATCCATGTTGTAGAGTGAAAGGATTTCTTCCATCTGGGAGTTGGTAATAAGATTATATAATGAGTCTTTTGACTTAAGGCTGCTCTTATAATATGTAAGTGCTTCATCTGGTTTTCCGGTTTTTACCAAAGAATCGGCTTTTCGGATGCCGTTGTTTATGCATCTCTCTATTTCAATAGAATGCTGGTGGAGCACGGAATTCTGGCTTTGTACATCGGCATTGATAATTTGTACGGACAGGAGTAGGATGAGTAAGGTTGGTATGATAAATGATCTTTTCATGCGTTATTCTCCTTTTGGGGGTTAGTGGACTGTGATTGCCGGATGGGGTGGGTGAAGAAGAAGCGTGAGCCGCCTGTATAGTCGGAGTCAATCCATATTTTTCCGCCGATATGTTCAATGATAAGCTGACAGATGGAAAGTCCCAGCCCGCTTCCTTGTGCATTTTCATTTAGTTTCTCGAATCTTCGGAAGATTGCGGCTTGCTTCTCTTTAGGGATACCGCAACCTGTATCTGTGACAGAAAAGAGCAGCTCTTGTTCCGATTGCTTCCTAAGCTCCAGGATAATGCTACCCTGCGATGTAAATTTGGTTGCATTAATCAGTAGGTTTATCAGCACTTGCTGCAAACGTGCATCGTCTGTCTCTATATCCATGCTCTCTAATTCGGTTATGAAGCATATGGCTGCCTGAGTCTGTTTTATTTTGCTGACGGTATCGATTACATTTCGGCAAATATTGACAACGTTATATTTGTTGATACAGAATTGTATTTTCCCGAATTCAAGGCTTGATAGATCTATCACATCATTGATGAGTTTCAACAATAACTCGGAATTTTGCAGGATTACTTCATTGCACTGACGACGCGTCTCATTATCCAGGTTTTCTTCGGTCAGTAGTGAGGAGAAGCCGGAGAGTGCATTGAGCGGAGTACGTATTTCATGGCTCATGTTCGAGAGGAATATGCTTTTGGCGGATGTGGCATTTTCGGCATTGGTGCGCAGGTGTTCCAGCTTTTGTGTAGACAGGGCGATTTCCTGTCGCTGTTTTCTAAGCATGATGGTTATAATAATAAATATGAAGACTAATAGGATACTCCCGGTCAATATGCCAGTGATGAATTTGTTGTGCTCTTCTCTACTGGCTATTTCCATTTGGTCTATCTGATACTTGGCCCGTAGAATATTGATTTGTCGGACATAACCTTCTGCAGTGAGTGTGTCAACAGTGGAATATAATTCTTGATACAACAGGCAGGCGGCCATTGATTTCCCTTGTATCTTATATAGGTATATTGTTTCTTGCGTGATCCATCGGTAATAGGCAGACTGTTTGTTGACCGTGTATTCTTGTCGTAGCTCTTCATACAGCTGCAGGGCTTTGTTCCAATACATTCTGTTCCAGTTGCCCATTGCCCGATAGTAGGCGGCGGTAGTATATTTCAGGTGAAAACAGTAAAACTTTTCAGGATGTATCCGGTAGATGGAATCCATGTTGTGCAGATATGCTGCGGCTTCCTTGAGATAAGCCTTTGAAAGATGTCCGTGAGAGATTGCATAGTTGGCTTTTTCGATATTGGCAAAAAAACTGGTGGCATAGTCCGGTTGTTTCTGAAGAGTTTGTTCTATGTCATGCAATGTTTTTTGAGCCTTTTCCAGTTGTCCTTTACGTTGTAAAGCATTGGATATCTTTAATAAGAGTTGTATCCGGTAGGGATGTTGCTGCGAGAGATGGTTTAATTCCTTTAAAGCATCCTGGTACGAATCCAATGCTTTGTCGCATTGATTGGCTATGGTGTAAGCATCGCCGATGGCTTGGTTGGCAACTGCAATTCCGAACTCATATTCCGTTTCTTTGGCTTCTTCGTACATTAGTCGTGCCCGGTCTATGGCGAGGCTGATGTCGCCTCGTAATGTATAGGCATTGGCAAGTTGCAGTTGCAGCAAAAAGTAGTTTTCGTCATTCCGATTGTTTGTCTTGATGACCGGTAGGATGTTTTCGCTCCAGCAAATGACGCTGTCTATCGGTACGTATTCATCGTAAAGTATTTTTTTTCGAAGAAAAGCTTTCAGCGTATCTAATTTGTTCGGAGTGGCTGAGGCACATATAAAGGTAGCGTATGGTATACACATCACCCACAGCACCATTAATACGGCAACGTCTTTTCTCATTGTTTGCTTTGTTTGTCTATTATTGGCAAAAATAAACATAAAAAGCGATATGCAAAATAAAATATAATGCTTTTATTTTCAATAAGTTGTGACGTGTATGTGAATATTGAGCCTCTTTACTTATAATGCTTAGTAAAGTTCCAATCCGAATTCGTCTTTCAATTGTAAAAGAGCATTGTTTTTCTGAACCATCATTTGGAATTTTTCAACACGGCCGTACGCGCGGACTTTCTCAGTGGGAGTGCTGATACGTACACTCATGGTTACCTTGCGGTTTTTCAGGCGGGTACGTAGGTACTCTTGTAATTGGGGAGTCATTGAGATAAATTCTTTAGCCACAATTTCATTATCTACGACAGCTTCAAAAGTAGTAGCATTTAGTAGAGTGACGTGCATATTCTGCATGCGTTTGGCAATGGCTACTTGCTCTTTGGGCATACGTCCTGCATACTCTTGCCAATAGTAGTTTATGTCTCTTTCATTGAAGATGTAGTCCTCTTCCGGTTGTGCTGTTTGTGGTGTGATAGTGGCTGTAGCCGTATTTTTTACCTCTTCCTCGGCTTTCGGGCGTTTAATGGATACGCCAAGTCCTGACATTTTTATAACCGGAATTTTCTTTTCTTCTTTGCCTTGTGCCAGCAAGATGGAGGTAGGGGTGGCGTGCGAAGCAGTATTTGCTGTTGTGGCGGTAGTGCCGGTGGAGGGAGCAACGGTAGGAACTGCTTGCGGTTTAGCTATGACGGGTGCTTGCGGCCGGGGTACAGCGGGAGTAGCCTGTGGCTGTTGAGTGGCTGCAGGCTGTGTAAATATAGGTTTCATGACTTGTTTAGGGCTGTGCCCATTAGCTATGTCGTCTCCTTCGGCGGTTATTTGTGCCACCTGTATTAAAGTGAGCTCTACCAGCAATCGTTTGTTTTTGCTGGCGCGATAGTTTAAATCACAGTCGTTGCACAATTTCATGGCACGGTAAAGGAAGGGTAACGGACATTTTTGTGCCTGCGTTTGATAACGTTGCCGTATGCTTGCTCCCACTTCAAGCAGGGGAAGAGTGGCGGGATCTTTACTTACCAGCAAATCGCGGAAATGCGAGGATAGCCCGGTGATGAAATGGCTGCCGTCGAATCCTTTGCTCAATACATCATTCAGCAGTAATAGGGCATCGCCGACTTTGTTCTCAAGAAAATGGTCGGTCAGTTTAAAGTAGTACTCGTAATCCAGTACATTCAAATTTTCGATTACGCTTTGGTAGGTGATGTGTCCGCCGGTAAAACTCACTACCTGATCGAATATGGACAAGGCGTCGCGCATACCACCGTCAGCTTTCAGTGCGATGACGTTCAGTGCCTCCGGTTCGGCGGTAATGCCTTCTTTGGAAGCTACATAGGCCAGATGTGCTACGGTATCTTCCACACTGATGCGGTTGAAGTCGTATATCTGGCAACGCGACAAGATGGTTGGCAATATCTTATGCTTTTCAGTAGTGGCAAGGATAAATATGGCATGGCGGGGAGGTTCTTCCAATGTTTTCAGAAAAGCGTTGAAAGCGGAAGCCGACAACATGTGCACCTCGTCAATGATGTATACCTTGTATTTGCCTATCTGGGGCGGGATACGTACCTGTTCTACCAATTGCCGGATATCGTCTACGGAATTATTGGATGCAGCATCCAACTCGTGAATATTGTATGAGCGCTGTTCGTTGAATGCTGTACACGATTCGCATTGGTTACAAGCCTCTCCCTCTGCAGTGGGACTCATGCAGTTGATGGTTTTGGCAAAAATACGTGCACACGTCGTCTTTCCAACGCCACGCGGACCGCAGAACAGATAAGCGTGTGCCAGTTTGCCTGTGGCGATAGCATTCTTTAAGGTAGTAGTCAAAGCGCGTTGTCCTACTACCGACTCGAAGGTTGAAGGGCGGTATTTTCGTGCCGAAACGATATAATTTTCCATATTCAGGGTATTCTTGTCACTTATATAGCGTGCAAAGGTTGTATGGTTTATCTTTGCTTTTGTGCAAATGTACGCAAAAAAAAGAAAATTCTCAGTTATTCGTCTTATCTTTGTGCTCAAAGAAACAATAACTGGATTACATGGATAAACTTGCTTCTCTTTGGTTGTTTGTCCGCAGACGTAAATATCTGATAACGTTTGTGCTGTTTGTCGTACTTGTCGGATTTCTGGATGAAAACAGCATTGTGCGTCGTTTGGGGTATTATCGTGAGGAAACGCGTTTGCGCGGGGAGATAGATAGATATCGTGCGGAATATGAGGAGAATACCCGTCGTCTGAATGAACTTGCGGTCGATTCAGGAGCTATTGAGAAGATAGCCCGTGAAAAGTATCTGATGAAGAAACCCAATGAAGATATTTATGTATTCCAAGAAGATATAGAAGAATGAAACAGTTGATACCCGCCCTCTTTGTTGTAGGAGCCGTAATGCTTCTGATAGGAGCTGCCGTTTATGTCACAGGTTGGCAACTTTCGCCTTATATATATACGGTAGGTGCTACATTTGTTGCTTTGGCGCAAATAAATTCACCTTCGCAATATAAAACTCCTACTATTAGGCGTCTGAGACGCCAGCAAATATTTGGTGCATTGTTGTTGGTGCTTACCGGAGCTTTTATGTTTTTTACGCGTGGTAATGAGTGGATTGTTTCACTGACTATCGCTGCTATTCTTGAGCTTTATACATCCATACGCATCCCGCAGGAAGAGGCTAAAGAACAATGATTGCATGAAAACACGAGGATGGTTTTCATAAAAAAAAGGCTATCTCTCCCAGACAGCCAATCTTTTTGTTAACCTTAAATCTAATACTATGAAAAACACATTGCAAAGTTATTCTATTCCTGGTATTATCCAATATTTTTTCTGGAAATCTGTTGTTTGGTAACACGGTTTATGAGACTGTTGCTTCTGTTAACATTTAATACAACGTGCGTCTTTCTTTAACAGGTTTGTTGGGTTGTGGCTTGCTTCGTGTTTTCCAGGCTGTCAGCCGCCTTTCTCCTTTTTTATGTGTCTGTTCTTTTGCTGTGCCGTTGTTTTTTTGTATCTTTTTCTCTGCCGTTTTTCTGTTTGTATTTCTTTTCCTTGTATGTGTCCGTATTGTTTTCTTCCTGTGCCGTTAGTCCTGTTAGCCTTTTTCTTGTGTCCGACACCCGGGTGTCGTGCATACCAAGACCCGGGTGTCAGACGTGCCGAGACCCGGGTGTCGAACATGTCAAGACCCGGGTGTCATACAATGCCCTTCCGTATCTCCGTGTTTTCTTTCAGCCTTCCGTTGTTTCTTTCCACGCGCATGCGCATATATTATAATGTGTCCCTTTTGTTTGGCTTTTCATCCTCCTTAAAAAATATGTTCTTCAACACATTTGTCAATCAGCGTTTTATAAAAATGTTCAAGAGAAACTCGAAAAAATCCCCTGATATATTTGGTGTGTATGTTATAAAGTCCTACTTTTGCACCCGCTTTCGAGAACGGGAGCAGCGATGTTTTGACATTCTGACAGGAACGGTGTAGGAACTCTTACCTATTTCTTCTGCTTGGGGCTTGTTTCTTTCTGAATATTTCCTTTTGAAAAAGCAGAATGAAAAAAAACTTCCGAAAACATTTGGAAGATATGAAATAAAGTTCTTACCTTTGCACCCGCTTTCAAAAAGTAAGCAGCGTTGGTTGACACTTTTTC